>DSBA01000028.1 GCA_011046145.1 Candidatus Uhrbacteria bacterium
GCATACCAATGGCCATGGCTGATATCTAAACTTTTACTTATCCTTTTAGCAATTTTAGGCATATCATTTTTTGAGACTTCTATACTATGCAATGTCCATTTTTTCAGCCAGGGAGTTTTATGCCTAGGTGTAACCTTTTCAATGCGAGTATTTAAAATCTGTAGATCTTTTAAGATATCTTTATTTGTTAAACTTTCTTTAATTATAACGCCCTGATAGTTCATATTACCTTGTTTTTTATTAAAGCGTCCTTAATAATTTCAAACATTTTCAGGTGCCCTGCTGAATTCGGATGCAAACCGTCAGACAATAAATTTTTATCAATCTTATTAAATAAATCCACGAACAATACGTTCTCCTTCTTGCATATTTTCCTAACAGCGTCGTTATATTCAAAAATATTTTTATTGCTATAACTAATATTTTTATTCCAGGGAACAGGCGCGACTTTTATCTCATCAACGTTGCCCAAGCCGACAAAGATAATTTTCTGGGTATATTTTTTTGCCAAACCAAATAATTTACTGATATTTTTTTCATAATCCGCCAATTTGGTCATGTTTCTTTTTTCTTTCAGCAGATAAACCGAATCATTAATACCAACGGAAAATATTACAATATTTTCTTCATCTTCATCAACTCTATATTTTATATCCGTGGCAAAACGAGCTAAGAGCATAGAACTCGTGTCACCGGAGATGCTCAGATTATAAATAAAAATAATCTCCCAATTCATGTTTTTTCTCCAAATAATCCCGCAGGCGTTGAACCCAGCCGCCCTTTTCCAGATCCCAGACGCCATAAGTTATACTAGCGCCAAAAATTAAAATATTTTTTGTCATAATGATTTTTCTAAACGGGCGAAAACGGCTGGCATCTAATTACATCCGTATATAGAGACATGGCATGCCATGTCTCTACCGTCCATAAACAACAGCCGTTTTCGCCCAGTAACCTCATCCAACATCATAAAACTTCACCAATGTCCGCCGTAGCCCTTAGTAGCGAAGCGAAGGATGGGCGAAGGCGGATACAACCTCATATAACCTCAAGAGATAACCACCACAAACTCCCCTTTTATAGTATCATTTTCCAATTCGGTTAAAATCTCATCAATATTACCCCTATATACTGTTTCAAATTTTTTAGTTAATTCCCGACAAACAACCATTTGTTTATCCCCTATTCCCAAATCTTTTAATTTTTCCAAAGTTTTCAAAATCCGATGAGTTGATTCGTAAAAAACCGAAGTAAATTTATTGCCAATAATTTCTTTTAAAATTTTCTCCTTGCCTTTCTTATGAGGTAAAAATCCGTAAAAGACAAATTTATCGGTTGGTAAACCTGAAATAGACAAAGCTGCAATAGCTGCGCAAGGGCCTGGGATCGGTTCAATTTTTAAATCAGGCAGTTCCTTTAATACCAGTTCAATCAGTTTATTACCGGGGTCGGAAATTCCCGGAGTACCGGCATCAGAAACCAGAGCTAAATTTTTACCTTGTTTAAGTAAATCTATTATCTGATTGACTTTAGCCAACCCAGAATGCTGGAAATAAGAAATAGTCGGAGTCTTTATCTCATACTTATTCAAAAGCACCCGCGTCACTCTGGTATCTTCGCATAATACAAAATCAACGTCTTTTAAAATTCTTAAGGCGCGCAAGGTTATGTCTTCCAAATTACCTATTGGCGTACCAATAATATATAACTTGCTCATTTATCCTAATTTTAACAAAAATCAAGCTTTTTTTCAAATTTATTATTAAATTTAAAACGCCCTGGATTTACCGGGCGTTTTATTATTCTTCATCATCCAAATCGCCTGTGGTCGGCGCGTAACATTCATAATCCTGATCGCAGGTACATGGATCATTCTCGCAAATTGGACACGGTTCCATTTTAATTATTAAATTTTAATTCTTAAAAAATGTTTGTAAATATAATAAGAATTTTTAGATTTGCTGTCAAGTGAATTTTCAAAGTTATCCACAAGAAACTAAAATCAACATCGTTTTACCTTCAAGTAAATATTTTTATTTTAACCAATTCCAAGTCTTTTTGTTTAGGTAATTTTGATAAAAGCCCATTTTTAGCGCCCATTTTCTGGATTACGCCTCCGGAATTTAAAACAGCTAAACGCAAAGCATAATCCCAATCGTTTTTTAAAATTACGCCGCTGCAAAAAGCAGAACCAAAAGCATCTCCGGCACCAGTAGTATTAACCGGCTGGACACTAAGCGCTTTGGCAAAATAAATCAGCATACCATCAGAAAGATAAGCGCCTGTTGCTCCGTCTGTCACCAAATTATAACCCGGGCTTAATTTATTAATCGCCTCTAGAATTTTTTTAATATCTTTTTTACCGGTTAATTTCTCCGCCTCTTGCTTGTTCAAATTGAAAAGATAAGACTGCCTGATTAACGGCGCCAATTTTTCTTTGCCTAGTTTTAATTCCTCGCCGCCCGGATTCCAGGCAATTTTAATTTTTTTCTTTTTGGCAAAAGCGAATATTTTCTTAAGCAAATTCAAATTGCCGGCCAAAGAAGTGATATAAAACCATTTGGTTTTCAAACGGTTCCATTCAAAATTCTTTTCCGAAAAATTGGCGCTGGCGCCGCGGTAAACCAAGATTGTCCTGTCCCCTTGCGGCCTGACCAAAACAGTTGAATATGCTGTCTTATGTTTTTTATCTACATTCAAAAAAGAAGTGCTAATTTTCTTTTCCGCCAAAACTTGTAAAATCTCCATGCCATAAATATCATTGCCTACATTTGAAACCACCGCAACTTTCAAGCCTAAATTGGCAAAAGTATAGGCTGAATTAGTTGCCCCGCCTCCTGTATCAAAATACATGTCTCCCAGCTCAATTTTCGCGCCATAAGCAAAACACTCGCCCAACCCGTTTTTAAATTGTTTTGATCTGACTAATTTAAAATCTTTGGAAATTAAAAATACATCTTTGGTGGCCGAACCAATTGTAATCATGTCAAGCATGTTTTTAAATTATGAATTATGAGATATGAAAATTTGATGGGCGAAAACGCCCTATGTCATTCTGAAAATAGCGAAGAATCTACGACTTCACAGATCCTTCACTTTGTTCAGGCTTTAGCCTGCAAAGGCAGGATGATAGTCGAGGACAAAGGGCGTTTTCGCCCTAGCTCCTTTTACTCTTTTGCCACAGATTAATAAAATATTCAAAATTCTTAGCAATCAAATCAACAGCCTGGTTCTTCGTCAACTTGCCATCGCGCCATTTTTCCAAAGGCGAATAAAAAATCGTCCTGCCCACTGCAAAGCCAATAATATCTTTGAACTGCGCTGCTGTTTTTAGCCACTGGCTGACCATAGCCTTTGACCCTGCCCTGCCTAAAATCACAATTTTAGCCTTGCCGCCAGCTTTTATAATTTTAGACCAATAATTTTTGGGCATGGCTTCCAGCTTCCAGATATCAGGCTGAATGCCGGCTGCTCGAATTTCTTTGATCGCCCGTAAAGACAAAGCCGGCCGAGCCTTGAGATCATAACTTTTGCCGAATTTTTTGACTTGGGCTGGCGAGGCCGGCACAAGCAACTCAAATAAAAAGCCTATTTTATTTTTCTTGCAAAAATCAGTGATCTTTTTTAAATTTTTCAACTGTGCCAAGTTATCTTTTTTATGCACGGGATTATAACGGACTAAAACTTTAGCATAATCTGGCTTAAATTTTAAAATATGCTGGCCAAATTTAGGTCCATATTCAAAATCAAAAATTTTCTGGCCACTTTTTTCTGTGGTCAAAATTACCACAGCGCCGAGCTTTTTAGCGGCCCGTAAAATCTCTGAGCCAAATTCCTCATCAACTAAAACTCCTAATGTTCCCTCTGGTAGCGCCGAATTCATTCGGCGCTTAACTTTTTTAAAAGCTTCAAAAATTATCCCCTTCGCCTCCTTAACTTTTGCTTTTTGTTTAGCATTCAAAGGTTCTTGCCAGCCAAAAAGATCTCGAAAAAATGAAGCGCGGTGATCAAAAGGCAGAATGTAAAGTTGTTTTAAATTTTTTGATTGCATAAATTATTCCCTCACTATTTAAATTATACTTATCTAATAATTGTTTGGCAGTTCCCGATTCCCCAAATTTATCCGGCATGCCCATAATTTTCATTGGCGCCGGATAATTCTGGCTCAAAACCTCTGCAACTGCGCTACCTAATCCACCATTAACCTGATGTTCTTCAATGGTGATAACCCTTTTAGTCTTTTTGGCTGATTTAATTATTATCGCCTTATCAATCGGCTTGATCGTATGGCAATTAATCACTTCCGCTTGAATTTTTTGTTTGGCAAGTTCTTCAGCAGCTAATAAAGCTTCATAAACCATTGAACCGCAGGCAATAATTGTAATATCCTTACCCTGGCGCATAATATTAGCCTTGCCAATTTGGAACTTTGATTTGGTGGAAATAACAGGCGCCTTTTCACGGCCATAGCGGATATAAACCGGCCCTTTGATTTTTGCAGCTGACATGACAGCTTTTTTAGTTTCCAAATAATCGCAGGGGGCAATCACAATCATATTGGGCAAAACTCTCATAATTGCAATGTCTTCCAACGCCTGATGAGTTGCGCCATCCTCGCCTACATTTAAACCGGCGTGAGAACTGACCAATTTAACATTAGCATTATTATAACATACTGAAACGCGAATTTGTTCCCAATTCCTGCCTGGACTAAAAACTGCGAATGAGCAAATAAAAGGAATAAAGCCTTCCAAAGCCAAACCAGCTGCTACCCCAGCCATATTTTGTTCAGCCACGCCAACTTCAAAAAAACGGTTAGGATATTTTTTACTAAATTCTAAACAACGGGTTGATTCAGCCAAATCAGCGGAAACAACCACTGCTTTTTTATTCTTTTTCCCTAATTCCAAAATCGCCTCGCCAAACCCATCGCGACAGGATTTATATTCCGAATTTTTAATTTTTAATTTTAAATTTTTATTTTTTTTTGTCATTTGGATTTTGTTTTTTAAATTTTCAAAGCGCTTTCTGTAATTCCAGTAATGCTTTATCCGCCTCATCTTTGTTAGGTGCTTTGCCATGCCATTCCCACTTATTTTCCATAAAACTAACTCCCTTGCCCGGCACAGTATGAGCTAAAATCACTTTTGGTTTGCCTTTTATTTTTTTAGCTTTATTCAAGGCAGTTAATACTTGTTTCATATCATTGCCATCAATCTCCAAAACCGACCAGTTAAAAGCCTGATACTTTGCTTTCAGCGGCTCCAAAGGCATTATTTTTTCTGTTTCACCGTCAATTTGAATATTATTCCTGTCCAAAATAAAGATTAAATTATCCAGTTTATATTTAGCCGCTGTCATAATCGCTTCCCAGGTCTGGCCCTCATTATGTTCCCCGTCACTGGTAATGCAGTAAACAAAATGCTTTTGCTTGTTTATTTTGGCGGCCAAAGCCATGCCAACAGAGACTGAAACGCCCTGCCCCAAAGGTCCGCTAGAATATTCCAAAGCTGGCATATCTAAATAACTGGGATGCCCCTGTAATGGCGAACCTAATTTGCGCAAGCTCATTAATTTGGCAACCGGGAAGCATCCTGAACGCGCCATGGCCGCATAACGAATCGGCACAATATGACCGCAGGACAAACATAAACGGTCGCGCAAAGGCCATTTAGGCTTTTTCGGATTATGCTTTAAAACATTAAAATATAAGGCGCTAAAAATATCAGCCATGCCTAAAGCACCGGCCAGATGGCCTGAACCTGCCTCAGCCAACATTTTAATCACATCCTGGCGCAAAGTATTGGCTATTTCTTTAAGTTGTTTGATATTGTGTTTTTTCATTAAATTATTCGGGCGAAAACGCCCGTCTTGATATTTTAATTACCGCCTCCTTTAGGAGGCGATCGACGGCTAAAGCCGTCGATGAGTGCGGATGAAATCGGGCGTTTTCGCCCAATTATTCAACTTACTTTAATTTTTTCGCCTTAATATGGCTGCCAAGCTCTGCAGTTAATGAATTAACATGCTTTTTAATGTCTTTACGCATGTTTTCTAAAATTTTTTGGCAAGATTTACACTTGGCTTTTTTAGCGTCGCGGATATAATATTTTTCCAAACGCCATAGGTCATCCAAGGTATTGTGCAGCATTTTAATTAAATTATAATTCTCATTTTTCATAACTCCAAAATTAGTTAATTAAACTTTTTATTTGATTAATTGTTTGCTTAATATTTTCTGATTTAAAAATCAAAGTGCCGGTTGAAATTATATTAACGCCTGACAGGGCAACCTGCTTTATATTTTTCAAATTAACTCCGCCGTCAATTTCAATATCCAGCCTGGGATAATTTTTTCTTAAAAACTTGGCTTTATTTAAAATGCTGGGTTTTAAAATTTGTCCGCCCCAGCCAGGTTTAACGCCCAGCAAAAATACCAAATCAAGGCTGGGTATAAATTTTTCAATTTTTTTAACCGGGGTTTCAGGATTAATAGCCAAGCCAACTTTAAATTTTCTCTTTTTAATATATCCAATCAAATTAAAAATTTCATCATCGTTTTTTGCTGCTTCGTAATGAAAGATCATCTTTTTGACTTTATTGAATTTCTCCCATTTTTTAATTTCTCGCAAAGGATCCAAAACCATCAAATGCAACTCGTAATCGCCTTTATACTTTAGACTTTTTACTTTATTAACTTCATAAAACGTCTTATTTTTAACAAATTTATTATCCATGCAGTCAATTTGAACCAAAGAAAAATATTTTTCCACTTTTTTAAGCTTATCTTTAAATTCAGCAAAAGAATGAGTTAATAACGTGGGGACTATTTTTACTTTCATAAGATTGTCTTGAGCTTAGGGTCAAGAGCTCAAAGCTCAAAGCCCGCAGTAAATTTCTATTTGAATTCTTTGTTTTCAATTTTTTTAATTTTATTAAGCCTGCGCTTGCGGCGCAAAACAGCTTCAAATTTTGTGTTTAAAAATTTATCAATTATTTTATTGGCTTTTGCCGGCGAAATATTCCAGCCTGACAAGCACATAATATTAGCGTCATTATGTTTGCGGATTTCCACGGCATCATCTTCATTTTTAACTGAAACTGCCCGCGCGCCCTTAACTTTATTGGCCACAATGCACATGCCATAAGAAGTGCCGCAAATCAAAATCCCCTTGGCGTTTTTGTTTTCAGCTACTGCTTTAGCCACCTTATAGCCGAAATCCGGGTAATCATCACCTTTTTTTAGTTTCAAACTACCCTTATCTTCATAAGATATGTTTTTTTTGTCTAAATATTTTTTAATTTGCTCTTTTAAAGCAAACCCCGCGTGATCCGCGCCTAAATAAACCATAATTTTAACTATAATCTATATTAAATTAAAAATTAAATTTCAATTGTTTCTCCTTCTTTTACCTCTTTTTCAGCCGGACCTTGACTTCCGAGAAAATCAGCCGACGGCAATTTCACTTTATCTTCTTGCGACTCTACTGGTTTTGACGCTGGTTTTGGAGGCATGGACGGCTTTAATTTTTTCTGGCTGTCAGTTTTTACCGAAGTTTTAAAAACAGATTCTTCTTCTTTTTTAATTTGGGGCGGCTTAACTGCTTCCTTAACTTGTTTGCTGCTTTTAAAATTAACTGTCTGCTCTTTTATCTTGGCCAAAGGGATAATCTCTTCTTTTGGCAAAGGCGAAATACTGGGAGTTGCTTTTGTTTGTTTAAGGCTTATTTCCCCGCGCCTGGCTTTTTTCAAACAATCATGGCAAAAAACCGGCCTGATATTATCCGGCTTAAAAGGCACTTGAATTTCTTTTTGGCAACCGGAGCAAATAGCTGGAAATCCCCCCTGATCTTTTTTCTTTTTATCTATTTTTTTTTCTTTATGTTGAGGATTATTTGACTGGAAGCCTCTATCTTTCATAATCCCGGCATTTTTGGGGTCTACTGATTTTTGAATACCTTCATTAATTGATCTAGCCGCTCCTCTATCCATTTTTTCAGCTTGGAATTTCTGCTGTTTGGATTCGCTCCAGCGCCTAATCTTATCCTCTACTACATTTTTAGGCTGGGCATAACGCTCTCTGGAAACCTTAATCACTTTTTCTTCATTGCCCAATGATTCGCCGAAAATCGGAGGTAAACCTTTGGCTGAGAATGGCTCTGAAGACACGCCGTCAATCATTAATTTCAAATAAATATGGAATTTGGGCAGGTTAACTAAGTCTTCCTGGGTCAGGTCAGGCGCAAACTCTTTTTCTAGAAATTCCGCATCTGCCGCGCCGACTCGAAAACAAATAAGAGTGCCCACATTGCCAAAAACAGCAGGCTGAACAACCTCTCCTAATTGCTCAATATATTGATGGGCAATAATCAAATTCAAACGGTATTTACGAGCTTCTGATAAAATATCAGCAAAAGAATCTGTAGCAAAATTCTGAAATTCATCAACATACAAATAAAAATCATGCCTGGCATCTTCAGGGATATCTACCCTGCTCATGGTAGCCAGCTGAATTTTGGTAATCATCATCGCCCCCAACAAAGCTGATGCGTCCTCGCCAATCCGGCCTTTAGATAAATTTAAAATTAAAATTTTACGATCATCCATTAACTTGCGCAGATTAATAGATGATTTAACCTGACCAACGACATTACGGATTAGGGCGGTTGATAAAAACTGCCCAACTTTATTCTGAATAGGAGAAATAACCTCCTGCAAAACGCGCTCATTCCATCGGGGGAATTCATCAACCCAAAAAGATCTGACCACGGGATCAGTAATCTTGAAAACAACTTTCAAACGGTATTCCTTATCAACCAACATACGGTTAATGCCCAGCAAAGTGCTATCAGGATATTCCAAAAGCGCCAAAATGCAATTGCGTAAAATATATTCTAAACGAGGCCCCCAGGAATCAGCCCACAATTTTTTAAAAACGCCGATTAAACCCGAAGAGATTAAATGACGGTGCTCTGGAGAGACTTTTTCCAAAACATTAAAAGAAATCGGATAATTTAAATCAGCCGGATTAAAATAAATCACATCATTAATTCTGTTTGCAGGAATCCAGCTTAGCATTTTTTCCGCTGTATCCCCATGAGGGTCAACATAACAAACGCCATGGCCAGCTACAATATCAGAATAAACCATGTTTTCAATCAAGGTTGTTTTACCCATGCCAGTTTTACCAATAATATAAACATGACGGCGCCGGTCGTCGGTTTTAATGCCAAAAACTCTTTCCCTATTGCGGAAAGTTGTCACAGCAAAAGGCGTGATTTCGTTTTCCAAAGCTTGTTTTATTTTATCTTGATCCATATTATAAATAATATTTTCACCACAAAATTTTCATGTAATTAGGTAGGGTGTTTTTTATAATCAATAATTCCACTTAATCAATAAAAGGCAGGTTTTCCAAAGACGGTTTTTTTTCTTTTTCTTCCTTATCATCCTTAATTTCCTTTTTGGACAAATCTTTGGCTTTATTTTTTTCTAAAGCCTCTTGCTTCTCTTTCTTAATTTTTAATTTTTGCTCCTCTTCCTGAGCTATTTCCTGAAGTCTTTTTTCCCTGGCTGACCGTGATTTTATAAAAACCTCCTTATCTTTAGCAAATTGCATTTCAAATTCATCATTATCATAATCAAAAGACGGCATAACCCTGCTTTTTTCTTCAAACTCTGTCTCTGCTTTCTTTGCCTGAACAGCAGACAATGGCGCTTCCTGCAAAGGCAGGCCAAAAGGCGCGGCCGCTTTTTTAAATTCAGTTTTTTTCAATAAAGGCGCTTTGACATACATGCTGGGGAAATGCCAAATAGACGCCAATTCTTCAGCACACAATGGCTTGGCTGGCGAACCAACAACAACGCTTCTATTCCTATAAGCGCTCATTATTTTATTTTTACGGGCATTCCTGCGGTAATCTATTAAAATATATTGCGGAGAACTAGTGCCTGTTGCTTTTAAATCAGGCTTAAAACCGTTTAAATTCATATCAGCCCATTGCTTAATCGCGCCAATAACAGCATTAACACCCAAAGGCTTATTCATTTTATCTTTTTCCGCCACATATATATATCTGACTTTTGTATTAAAAGCCAGTTTGGAAATTTTATTTTCAATGGCTTCCAGCTGTTCTTTTTGGCCTGGCGAAAGATGCATCATGACTGAAAGCGGCTCTGGTTTTTTTTCTTCTGTCGCCCCCTCTCCTGACAAATTCATCCCCACCAATTGCTCTGTAAACTCGCTAACTAATTCGGTAAAAGGGCTGAATATTTGCGAAAGCACGCCTTTTTTAGTTTTGGGTTTTATTTGAAGAATTTTATTAATTTCTTTTTTGCCGCCTTCCAAACCCCAATCAACAGCCAAAGGAGTCAAAGTAATCTGCAGCCATATTTGCTCGCCTTTGCCAATAGAACTCATGGTTTCCAGCAAAGCAGCCATGGGATCAACAAATGTTTCGGAAAAACGATGTTCAAATTTCGGATAAGTCTTGATTGGCAAATAAACATTTTTATTGCTTAAAGTAAATTCACAGCCCCATAAATCATGGGTTTCATTGGGATATAATTTGGGCACGCTATTAACATAATCCTCAACCTCGGTAATTTCCGCGTCAGGAAACTGTCCATAAATAGAAGCTTCCACCAAATTGCGCCAATCACTCGGACAGCGTACTAAAAACTGAATATTACCTTCATAACTAATCAGCTCAACCGACATAGAACGCTGGAATTCTCCCTCAATATATTTAGTCCACCAAATAAACGTACCATGAGCTCCCAAAAGCTGATCAAAAAAGTTTTCCATGGCTTGGATGCTCTGTTCGTTTCGCTTTGGCACATCAATAGCCAAAATTATTGGCTTGGGCATTTTTTCTGCCCATTTAGTCTGGATATAAAACATGTATTCCGGATAAACAAAAAATCGCAAAAAAATAAAAATAAAAATAAGCCAGCCCCAGTATTTAAAAAGCAAAAGCCAGATTATTTCAAAAGTTGAAAGTCCGCTGAATTGATTAAAAAAATCAATAACCAGCTGATTTAAATAAGTAATATCTATTTCAATCATATATTTATTCGCATGTATTAATTATACCTAAATTTTGAATATTTAGCCAGAAAACAAAAAGAAACCTCAAAAAATTGGAGGTTTCTTTTTTATTGTATTTTATTTTTTTTATACTAAGCTATAGATGCCGTCTTCCATTCTTACAAATTTATCCTTATTCATTAAAACCAGATTTATAGTTGTTCTTTGGACCAATCTCTGCTTTAAAACTTCTTCCAGCAAATCTTTTTTAAGCATGGGCCCTTTTTCTTTAAGAATTTTTTCAATAATATCAGCCACAGTGCCTTCTTCGTAGCCCCATTCTCTCAAAGCGTAAATGCCACGGCCAACAAGAACATATTTTTCATCCAAAATTAATTCATTGTGGACAGTAGCCGGATGGGCTCTTTTGCGGTCAAAATCAGCCTGATTAATCAACTCCGCCACTTCAGAAAAATGCAGTGGTCTGCTTTCTCTTAACATAATCAAATATGCTTTATCAGTCATTCTTTTAGGTCTAATCGTCGGCCAATTAATTAAGCCCCATTGGCCTAAAATATTTTTATTAAGATCTGTTCTTAATCTTAATAATGCTTCCAAAATTAATTGATTTTCCGCTTCTGCTCGGTCAACTTTTTCATAATATTCATGGCTCTGGAATTGATTCAAAAGCTCATCTAAAGATAATGGCCGCGAATTCTTTTCAATCAGTGACTTTAAACTGCCGGAAAGATCCAAAATTTCATCTAAATTAACCTGCTCTAATTTCCAAACAGTAAAATAGTCCGCTAAATTATCTATTCTTTCAAATTTATCGGCTAAGATATTAACTAAAAGAAAATTCAGGGCTCTTTGTTCTTGTTCTTTGTTTTCCTGCAATAATTTCTCAATTAAATAATTTTCAGACATTACGCCGCCATGGTTTCTTAAATATTCTACTACAGCAGATTCTATATCTATCATTGGCAATCTTGCCTTGGCAGAATCCAAGGTTTTGATCTTTTTCAAACCTTCTTTTTCGATTTGCCTGACTCTTTCTCTGGTAATATTAAAATCTTTGCCGATCTGCTCCAAAGTATATCTAGGAGAATCGCCCAAAGCATTTCTTTTTTTCAGAACTTCACGCTCTCTGTTTGGCAAGCCGGCCAAAAGAGCATTAACTAATTCTGCGTAACTAATTGTTTTTATTTTAGAAGTCATATTTTATTATCTTATTTTTTCACAATTAAATAACAAGCCAAAATGTACATCTTTTCCATATTTTTTATAGCTTGTTTTAGTTATATCATATAATAACATATATAAAAAAATATGTCAAGAGTTTTGGACTTATTTTAAAATTATAACCTAATATTTACAAAAAAGCAAATATTGCCGATATTTAAAAACCAATTAAATCCTTGAAATTAAAAAACGCCTTATTTAAATAAGGGTAAAGTTTGAAAATCGTACCAAAATGATATAATTTCATTATGGTAAGA
>DSBA01000022.1 GCA_011046145.1 Candidatus Uhrbacteria bacterium
AACTATTATAATAATAAAAGAAGACAATGGAATTTAAACAAGATGACGCCTATAGAATACAGAAATTATCTTTTTAGCGTAAATAGCCCCAAATAATGTGTCCACTAAACGGGGTACACTTCAAACGGCTCCCTTTTTATAGTGTCTCATTTGTCTCATTTCGTGCTTGCAAGCCTGACCCGAGTGCCTCAAATTCGCTATTGTAAAATCCTTCAAAACCCCTTACAATATCCCTATATCATCGTTACTAGACCCCGCTGTTCAGCCTACGCCTGCCAAAGCGAGACCAGCACAGCTGGGATTGCGAAGGCAGGACTTCGCTTTAATTCAATTCTTGGCAGGCTACTGCTGGTGAGGACCAGTAATTTATTTATGAAAATTGTTTATCTAATTCAAAGTCAAAAGGACGCAAGTATTTATGTTGGAGTAACTTCGGATTTAGAAGATCGATTGAAGCGACATAATAAAGGCGAAGTTCAAACTACAAAAATGAGAGCGCCGTGGAAATTAATTTGTTATTTTTCTTTTGAGACCAATCAGACTGCATACGATTTTGAAAGATATTTAAAAACAGGTTCAGGTTGCGTTTTTCTAAAAAAACATTTTTTAAAATAAGCCAATACTCTTTGTAGCTTTAGCGGAGGCGAGCCACAAGCCACGTCAGTCGCGACTGACGTGGCAAGAACTTTTTATCAAGACCAGTCGTTTGCGAACGACTGGTCGAGAGCCCTGAATAGTCTAAAAAATCGCCAAAGAGGCGATTTTTTGATATAATTATTATAATTAAAATAGCTGAAAAATAAATAATATGCTTATAAAATATCTAAGCTTAGGCTTTGTAGTCAAAACCATTGCCAGTTTTGATGATTTTTTAACCCGCATACCGATTGTGGCTGCTTTTACCCGCACCAGAAAAGGGAAAATAGCTTTTTCTATTGGTAGTTTTTTGGCTATTTGTCTGGTGATAGTTTTTGGCGTTATTTTTGCCACATTCATAGCCAGTTTTTTTTACGCTAAATATATCAGCGCAGGTTTGATTTTTATCCTGGCTTTGTTGGTTTATTTTCAGATTTTTGATATTAAGCCAGCTTCCAAGCTGGAGCAGAAATTGCTTAAAATGGAAGAAATTTCAGCAGAGCGTTTTTTAAAATTAATCGGCATAGGCTTTATTGTCTCCCTTATAACTTTTATTGATGATACGATTGTTTTTGCCGGTTTTTTCCTCGGCCAGAATATGCCGGCTATTATTTTTTCATCTCTAGGTATAATCATTGCTACCCTTGTTGAAATATTTTTAGTTGTTTATTTTTCCGAAAAAATAAATAAATTAAAATACAAAAAAGAAATCGCTGTTTTTGGCCTTGTTTTTTTAGGCATTTTGATTTTATTTGGGATATTATAAATTTAAGCTTTAAAAATGATTTTTTATGCAAATACCTCAAGAATTGCCTCAATTTAAAAAAGAAAAAGCCCTTTTAATTGTTTCTGGCAGATTGGGCATGGATTTTTATTTGGCAAATAACAGTAAAATAAAAAAAGTAAAATCTTTTAGATTCCTTAATCCACTCAAAGTTTATACTGATAACGAAGGCCATTTTGAAAGTCGATCAGCCTCAATAAAAGGAGTTTTGGTTTCAGGCTCTGTGCGCGAATCCCAAAAACAAAGATTGCGGCAGGAATTATTTCGTAAATTTAAAAATAATTTAGATCCTATTATTAAAAAAGAAAAATTAAATAAATTATATTTATTTGCCCCTGATTATCTGCATAAAAAAATTCAGATAATAATTAAAGATAATCTGCCTAATAATTTAAAAAAACAAATTAAATTAACAATTAAAGGTAATTATCTGAAAAGTTCTCCGTTAGATTTATTAAAAATGATAAAAAATAAAAAAGAGGTAATGGCTAATAAGAAAATAGTTAAGCCAATTAAAAAAGAAGCTGGTAAATTGTATAAAAAAGCTATTAAAGCAACTGGAGTTATTAAGGGCAGGCCAAGTAAAATTAATCCTTATAATTAATTTTAAGTAAGTTATAATTAAGTTATAATAATGTATGAAATACAATCCTTTTGTTTCAATTATTATCCCGGCATTAAATGAGGAAAAATACATCAGTAAATTGCTAGGTTCTTTAGCTAAACAAACTTATAAAAATTTTGAAACAATTGTCGCTGACGCCGGTTCTACAGATAAAACAGTGGAAATAGCCAGGCAATTCGGCGCTTTAATAGTCAAAGGAGGCACGCCAGCTCGCGGCCGTAATAATGGCGCCAAATCAGCGAAAGGAGATTATTTTATTTTTTTAGACGCTGATATTGTGGTTGATAGTGATTTTATTGAAAAGGCGGTTAAAGAGTTTGATAAAAATTTTTTTGATGCGGCGACTTTTGTTCACGAACCCATTACTAGCCTGCGCTTAGATGAGCTTTTATTTAAAATATCAACTTCGTTGATTTTGGCCAGTCAGAGAATTTATCCTCATGCTCCAGGCAGCGGCATAATGTGCACCAAAAGAATTTTTTATAAAATTAAAGGTTTTAATGAGAAATTGTATTTATGCGAAGATCATGATTTTGTGAACCGCAGCATTAAATGGGGGAGTTTTGGCGTTCTTAAAAATCCAAAAGTGAAAGTAAGCGTCAGGCGGCTGGAGAAAGAGGGCAGGGTTAATTTGTTCAAGAAATATCTTTTGGTGGAATTATACAGGGTTTTTAAAGGCGAGATTGACAAGAATATTTTTGAATATGAGTTTGGCAAGTTTGACCATAAGGATCTGACTAAAATGGAAAAAATTTTGGAAAAAATTTTAAAAAAAATTGAAAAAACTTAATTATTAATCATAAAAAATTATGGACAAAATCGAAGTTGTTTTTAAAACCATAAAAAATTTGGTCGCTGGTTTGGTAATTGAAGGGCTTTTTGCCATTATCATCGGTGTCCTGATTTTCATCTATCCGGCTCTGCTTGGCGTATTGGTCGGGATTCTGCTGGTCGTTACCGGTGTTTTGTCATTGATTTTGGCTGTGAGGCTTAATAAGTATTCCAAGTTGAAGATTAAAATTTAGGTTTGTCTGAAATAAAGCCGCCCCTTAAAAGGGGGCGGCTTTAAATTGCCAGTTTGGAAATTTAATGTTAAGATGAAATAAATTTTTAACTGATTTAATTTTATGCGGCATTGGCTTAAAAAAGAGCTTGAACATGGGCATCATTATCTGCTTGACGCTTTAATTGTTATTTTGGTTGTCATTATTTTTATATTGGCTGATTTTTTTATTATAAGTTTGCGTCCTTTGAATGAAGAGGCATTTGAGGAGAACCAGACAGAAGTGTCTAAAAATGAAAAAAAAGAACAGGAACGCGATTTTATAGTGATTGAAAAAGGAGAAAAGGTTTTTTTGCCGATTTTGAATTTTCACCATATTGATAAGGCGCCGTCCGGAGCCAGCGCTGTTACTCGCAGTTTTTATCTTGAACCGGCAGATTTTGAGATTTTAATCCAGGCTATTATAAATAATGATTATGAACCGGTTTTTTTGAGTGAAATTGTTGATTATCTGTCTCGGGGAGTTTTGCCGGCGCAGAAAATAATGGCTTTGACTTTTGATGACGGCAATATCAATTTTTATACCAATGCCTGGCCGATTTTGCAAAAATACCAGGTTAAATCAAATATATATATTATGACTGGCGTGGGCGGCCCTAATTATTTGAGCCGTGAACAAATAGCGGAATTGGATAAAAGTGGGTTGGTGGAAGTCGGCTCGCATACTATTTGGCATCCGAAGCTGACGCGAATTAAAGAAGATGAAGCTTTTAAGGAATTAACTGAAAGCAGGGAGTTTTTGGAAGATTTTCTTGATAAAAAAATTGCTGTTTTGGCTTATCCTTTTGGCTTGTATAATGAGCGGATTAAGGAATTAACTGAAAAGGCCGGTTATTTGGCAGGCTTGACTTTTGACCAAGAAGCCTGGCAGGATCCTGGCGATTTGCTGGAATTGAAAAGGATTAGTGTTTACCCAGGATTAAATGTTATTAGGTTCCTGGAAAAATTAGAGCAAGGCAGATAATTTTTTTAAAAAAGGCTTTTTGTTAATAAGGCTTTTTTTATTTGAAAAATAAATTTTTTTGTTTAATAGAAGCGAGTCATTTTTTTATCTAAAAAAATATGATATAATACAAAAAAATAATATTTCACGTTTATGTTTGAATACCTTTCGTTTTTTATTATTTTATTTGCGGCTGTTTTTTTCTCGGCTTTGTTTAATAGGCTGCATTTGCCATTTGTGACAGCTTTAATTGTCGCTGGTATTGTTATTGGGCCTTATGGTTTTGGCTTTTTACAAATAACTCCTACTATTGATTTCTTTGGCCAAATTGGCCTGATTTTTTTAATGTTTATCGCGGGCATGGAAGTCAAACTTTCTGGATTTGCCAAGGACAGGAAAAATATTGCTATTATTTCTGTTTTAAATGGTCTTCTTCCTTTTTGTGTCGGTTTTTTTATTGCTATTTTTTTCGGTTTTCAGAATATTAGCGCTTTTTTGCTGGGCATTATTTTCATATCTTCGTCAGTCGCAGTTATTATTCCGTCAATTGAAGCAGCCAATTTATTGCCGACTCGTTTGGGCAAGGAAATAATTTCCGCTACTATTGTTGAAGATTTGATAAGTTTGGCGTTATTGTCGGTTGTCTTGCAATCATTATCGCCGGTTACTTTATTGCCTTTGCCTGTTTTTTATGCATTATTAGTAATTTTATTAGTGGTTTTAAAAGTTTTTATTCCCAAAGCCCGTTTGTTTTTTGATTTTTTAAGGGAAAAGAAAAAAGGTTTATTTCATTTTGAATTGCGTTTGGTGCTTATGCTCTTAATAGGCGTGGTTGTCCTGTTTGAAATATTAGGCTTGCACCCCATTATTGCAGGGTTTTTTACTGGTTTAGTACTTTCAGAATCAATTAAAAGCAAGGCCTTAAAAGAAAAGATTCATGCGATTAGTTATGGATTGTTTATCCCGATATTTTTTATTATAGTTGGCGCGCAAACAAATTATCATTTATTGTTTGAGGTGAAGGTTGCCTTGTTTTTGACAATCTCAATAATTATTGGTTCTTTTCTATCTAAGTTTTTAAGCGGTTATTTGGCTGGCCGTTTAGTCGGTTTTTCCGGACAGGAAAGCACATTAATGGGCGTTGCCACCACCCCTCAACTTTCAACAACTTTGGCGGTTGTATTTATCGGTCATGAACTGGGGTTTTTGGACAATAATTTGCTGACAGCCATGGTTGCTTTAATTTTATTTACCACACTTATCGGGCCGTTTTTTATTAATTTGATTTCAAAAAGAATAACAAAAACTTGCGAGATTTGAAGTTAAATATGGCGTTGTATTTGTTTTTTTGAAAGTTGATTTTCAATTTCAAGTCAGGTAAAATAATAACAAGTTTTATTTTTAATAATTAATTACTTTAAGCTCAAATTTATGAAAAAATTTCTGGTTTTATTTTGTCTGTTGGCGGTCGTGGCCAGCGGTTGCGGGCAAAAAATAAGCGAGCCAAAAGCTGAAAAGTTTTCCGGCTCCATTGAGGATTTGCTGGGCCGCAATAAAAATGTCAGGTGTGAAATAGTTGTCCGCGAAGGAGACGAAATTTTAGAGGGTGCGACTTATATTGCCGGCGACCGGGCGCGCAGTGATTTTAAGATGAAATTTGACGGGCAAGTCATGACCAGCCACATGATTAATGATGGTGTTTGGCTTTATACCTGGACAGAAGGCATGTTTGGCCAGGCTTTTAAAATGAGATTGGATGCAATGGATATTGACGCGTTTCAGACCGAACCAGCTCAAGAACAAGCCCAAAGCCATGGTTTTGACAATTACCAGGCTGATTTTGATTATGAATGCTATAAATGGGTAAAAGACGAAAAAATGTTTGTGCCGCCGGCAAACATTGAGTTTGTTGATTTTAGCGAGATGCTGCAACAGGCTCAAAAAATGATGGAAAGTTTTGATGCCGGGCAAATGCAGGGTATGTTTGGGGACGGAGATTATGATCTTTGCGCCCAATGCGATGCTATTTCAGATGCCAGCGCCAGGGCTACGTGTTTGCAAAATTTTGGCTGCCAATAAAAAATTTTATATTTTTTCGCCCTGGCATTAAATATGACGGGGCGATTTTTATTATATAAATTCGCCTTGACTCTTAATTTGAAAAATGTTATTTTGTTATAATCAATGTTTTTTGACAATTTTGCTAAAATAAAAATAATTAAGGAGGTGAGCAATGATTCTATTGCGTTTGTTGTATTATCTGGCGATTGCCATTTTAGTTTTGCTTTTGTTTTATATGCTTTATTGTTTAATTGAAGATGTTTTTTTTGCCAGCAAAAGCAAGCGGGAGCGGAATTTTAAGCTGAAAAAATTGCTTTATATCACTTTTACTTCTATTTTGAATACGGTTAAGGCTTTTTTGCATTTTGGCCAGTATGGCCGGCGAAAATTAGACCCGGGCAGTGTGGCTATTTCTGCTGCTTGTGACGCTGCTTTAAGAATGACCAAGGATCTTGATCCCGTAGTTAATAAGAAAAAAGAAATTGATGCTGCAATCAAAGAAACATTAGCAATTCTGGCCAAAGCCAAAGACAATGCTTTGCAGCACGGTTCTCAAGAAGCTTTGGCTTATGTCCAGGAATGCTATCAGATGCTGACCATGTTTTATAATCAGGAAGATTGGCAGGCTGCCATTACTGAAATTTTTGAGCAAATCAAAGAGATCAGAGAGCAAATGCAGCTGATTGCCGAAGCAGCAACTTTTGAAGACGCTCAGTCTGGCAGCGGACCTGCCAGCCAAACTCCAGCCCAAAATTATTATGAGATTTTGGGAGTTAGTCAGACAGCTAGCCCGGCAGAAATAAAAAAAGCTTACCGCGATTTAGTCAGTAAATATCATCCTGATAAATACAGCCATTTGGCCGATGATTTACGGATGCAGGCAGAAGAACGTTTTAAATTAATCAACCAAGCTTATCATGTTTTATCTGACCCGCAAAAAAGATCTGATTATAATCAGACTTTAAATTAAGGAGGTTGCTATGGCTGATAAAAAAGATGACCACAAGCTGGTTCCCAAAACCGGCCAGTCTGGTTTGGTTAAGTCAGGCGGTGCGCCTGATATTGTGGCGATGCGTAAAAAACTGGGCAGCAGTTTGCCGATTAAAAGTTCAGGGCTTGGTCAGGTTTCAAAAAATACTTTAATAGCTGACTTACAGGTTTTAATGATGTTTGATATTACTGGCAGCATGTTTCCTTATTTTAAACTGGTCCGGGAAAAATTAAAGGAAATTATTGCCAGAATTCAAGCAGACAAAGTCGCTTCTGAATTTGCTGTTTTTGCTTTTCGTAACCATGGCGATGAAGGCAACTATGAGCAGATTTTTTATACTTCGCCTTTGACCAGTAGCCGCGAAGATCTTTATGCTCATATTGCTGAAATTAAAAAAGGCGGAGGTGGACAGGACGCCCTGACTTGTATGGAAGAGTGTTTGGAAGCAGCCAATAAATTGCTTTGGCAGCCGCGGGCAGCCAAGGCAGTAGTTATTATTGGCGATATGCCGCCGCACGGCGTGATTGATCCAGTCTCTGTTTGCCCCGGCAATATTGATTATCAAGAGGAGATTGATCAGTTAAAAAACAAAGGCGTGAAGATTTACAGCGTTTACTGCGGTGAAAAGAGCGGGGACGTTGAAATGTTTTTCAAGTTTGCCAGCAAGCAAACTAATGGTAAGTTTTTAAAAATATCTGAGATTGACATTTTGGCAGAATTGCTGATAGGCATTTGCATGAGAGAGACTGGCCAGCTTAGCCAGTTTTTGGAGGAAGTGCAAAAGAGCAAAAAGTTTAAGCCTGGGCAGAAGAAAACATTGTTGATGCTTAAAGACTAAATTTAAACAAGTGCCTTGAGTTAAAATCTCGGGGCATTTTTTTATTAATTTAAAAATTTGACAGCATTAGGCGTATTTGCTAAGTTATTATAATCTGCGTTCTTTGAAAAAATAAATAAAAAGGAGGCGCACCATGGATTATTTGATTGGATTGTCTGGCTACCTTTATGTGATATTTTTATGGTTGGCTATTGTTTCCCTTTTTTTATTTATATGTGTAGTTATACATTCTATTTTTACTAAAAAGATTGACGACGAAGAAATCTTGCCGATGTTGTTTTTTTTTCTTTTCATGGTGGCGTTTGGTTTATCAGCTTATGGATTAAGCGGCCCGGCTGGCAAAAAACCTTGTTTAAAACAAAAGTGTAATGCTATTGTTAATTTTATCAATCCTTTTAAAAAATCAGAATTAAGCCATTTAGATGTTGAATCCACAGAGTTAGAATCTGGTCAGCTAAAAATGAAATTGTTGGAAGTTAAAGATACGCGGTTAGAGCTTAGTGAGAAAAAAGAGAGAGCTGAAAATTTGATTAGCTATTATCAAAACGGCATTGCTGAAGTCAGGCGAGAAATCCTAATAACTAAAAGGCAGAAAAAGATTGATGATTTTGCTCACGCGCGGTCTGATCAGGAAATAATCAATGCATTGACATTAATTCAGCGCCGTAAAGCTTATATTGCAGAATTGGAAAATGTAATTAGGACATTAGTCGAGGCTATTAATGAGTTGGATTTTTTGGAGAAAACCACTAAAGATGATTTGATGATGGGTATGGTTTTTAATAAGGAAGAACTGGATAAGCTAAGAAAAAAAATAGATCAGGTAATTGCTAAATATGATTTTAGCGCAAGAGATTTGGTGATTAATATTGATCCTGAAAAACAGATTCCTTTGGATCAAATTTGGGAGGAGATTAATCAATAAACGTGTTAAGAGCGTCTGCTGAGGCGCTCTTTTTTATTTGACATTTTAAGCCTGGTTTGTTAAGTTTGGATAGAGGTTGAACTTTGACAAATTGAGAAATAAAGGAGGGACTGTGATGACTAATTTCCTGGGTTGTTTTTTTACAATCGCAAGCCTTTTGGGTTTTTTTACTATGCTTTTTTCCTTTTGTAAAAAAGTGATCATTAATTATGATCGAGATGAAAATGACATCTTTTCCTTATTGGCAGTACTGCTGATTTTACATGTATTTCCAATTTATTTTTTGAATGATAAATTCGGTCTGGATTTGCTGAATTGGGAATGGGGCATAGCTCTGCTGGCTGGGCCGGCTTTGGCACTTTTGCTCTGGCTTTATTACTGGATTTTTGCTCAGAGTCGGAGTGATGGCGCGTTTACTTTACTGAATGTATCTTATTATTTACTTTTGCTGATGCTGGGATCTGCTTTGGCATTTTTTCCCTTATACTATTTTTTAAGAATGATTGACAAAACCATTGATTGGCAGCATTTAAACTATTTATTGATAGCTGTAACTTTGCTTTTTAATGTTTTAGTCTGCCTTATTTTTTCATTAAGGCTCAATTTTGAGGCTAAAAAATATTTCTGGGCTATAATAATTGCCGTGATTGGTTTAGTTTCTCTTGTTGCGCCTTTTATCTTGGTCGGCAAAGTCTTTTGGCACAGGAGTCTTGATCTTGAAGGAAAAATTATTGAACTGCAGAATCTGCAGCAAGAACTTATTCAGAAAAGGGATCAGGTCAATGACCTGATTAAAGTTTATCAGGAGGAAATAACTATCTTGAGCGAAGAAATTCGCCAGGATAGCCGGGCGGTTGGAGTAAATATTTTTAACCAGGCGCAGAATCATCAGCGCATTGTTTTAGATCTTAAATTGATTCAAATGCAAAAGGCTTATATTGCCAAGCTGGAAGAAACTAATAGCCGTTTGCAAAATGGGATTTACGAATTGCAGTATCTCGAACGCCAGGCTAGAATTGATTTGAAGATTTACGAGATATTGCCGGATGATGAGGTTAGGGAGATGATTTTCAATATAAACAAAACCATTAATCTCTATATGCCGGAAGCTAAGGAATTAGTCTTGGAAGTT
Organism: Candidatus Uhrbacteria bacterium; assembly: GCA_011046145.1. GTDB lineage: Bacteria > Patescibacteriota > Patescibacteriia > CAIXNZ01 > CAIXNZ01 > DSBA01. Next base: position 9,999 of record DSBA01000022.1, read on the forward strand.
GATCCTGCTATGATGCCAAGCCAGGAACAAATTTGGGAGGAGATCTTCCGTGGTGAATAAACTAAAAGCGCCCCAATTGCGGGGGCGTTTTTTATTTGACATTTTTTTATCGTTTTGCTAAGTTATTATAATATACGTCCTTTGAAAAAATAACCAAAAGGGAGGTGCTTTAATGATAATTGTTGAGGCAATTGTGTTTTTAATTTTAATTTTCGTCTTGATTTTTTTGCTTTATTTTTTAATCCAAGAATTTAAAGAAAATTACAAGACAAATAAGGGCAGCAATAATCCGCTTTTAGCTATAATGAAATCGGCTAATAAAGCAATGGAAAACGTGGGCGGTTATTTGCGGCAAGGCAGGGATGCGGTAGCCAATCCTGTTGCTCAAATTGATGACGATTTGTTTATAGAAGGCCGGAATTTTCTGAAAAATTTTGAAGAATTAAAGAAGCAGATAGGGGGTATTATTAGGGGAGTTGATGATTTATTTAATTACCCTTTGCTGGCTAATTTATTGGCTTCTGTGAGTCCTGACAGCGAGAAGAAATTTGGTAAAATATCAGGCAGTTATGCTTATATTATTTCCGAAGATAACGAGCATCCTTTCCAGATAAATTCATTAATCAGCCAGACAGCGCAAAAAATTGTGGCTGGCAAGACCGGTGATAAAGCCAAGTCAGAAGCGCTTTATGACTGGTTCTTGGCGACGATTATTTATGGCGATAAAAAACGCAAAAGCCATAAAGCCGGTTACCGGACTGCCATGGAAGTTTTTGCTGACCGGGAAGGTGTTTGCGGAGAAATGGCAGTTTTATATGTTGTCATGGCGCGCAGTGTCGGCCTGGCAGCCAATTATGTTTCTGTTTTTACTGATTGTAAGGGTGAAGACGTGAAGCATGCCTGCGCTGCGATTAAGCTAGGACAAAAACAATTCCTAATTGATCCGGCTTATGCTACCTTTGGCATTAAACATAAAAAATACAAGGTTTTGACAGATAAGGAAGCAGTGCCTCATTTCAAAAAAATGCGGGCAAATCAGTAATTAGGTAAAATGCATTTTTTTATGAAAAACAAAGGAGGTAGATCATGCATCCCCCCAAAAGGAAAATAGTTAAAAGCGTTGTTTTGATCATTTTGATTTTGTGTGTTTTGGGCGCGATTATTTATTTCCGCCATGCGTTGTCATTGATTTTGGTGATTCCTTATTTTGCCGGTAAACTGCAAAATTTAGGAGTTAATCCTTATCTTGCTTACTCAATTGCTTTGCCTTTGGCCTTGATCGTGATTTATTCTTTATCCCTTGTTTTCTCAAGAGATAAAGAAAAACGTAAAAGCGGCTATATTCTTAGCGTGTCCCTTTTCACTGCCTGGTGCTTGACTCTTTATTTTATTACCAGGGATTATCATTTTGATCCCAAAACAGGAGAGGCCGTAATTTGTTTTGCAGTCACGCCGCAGGGCTATGAAAAAGTACCTTGTGACTGGAAATACCATCCGATTTACGCCACAATTGTTTTTCCTGCCAACCCTGATTTGGTTTTGGCTAAGCAAATGCAGAAAAAAGGCTATCCGCAATTTGCCACTTTGACGCCGCATATGAATATGCGCTGGTTTACTCCAGATGGCCGGCCCCTGGTCTGGTATTACCAGGATAAAGAAACCGGGAGAATTGATCTTTTTCCTTACCCGGGTATTCATCCTCAGTATGGTGTGGAGCTTTTGCCAGTCAATTACACTATTGTTAGGGAAGTACTGCGTAGTCTGGCTGAAAGACAACCGGAAAAATTACATGTTCATAGCAGTTCAAAACAGCCAAGTGAGCAGTCAGTTAACGAGCAGGAATCATCGCTTAAAGCTTTACGCGAACTTTCGGAAACCTTGGAATTACTCAAACCAATATCGAGGTAAGCAAGGAGGTGGATGATGACCAATCTGGACAGAGAAAAAAAGGTCGCTTTAGTTTTGATGAGCGTGTCTCTGGGGCTTCAGGTGCTTTGCCTGATGTTTATCTGGAACCCTGACAAATTCCATGAAAACTGGGACAAGTTCAAGAATACCCTGGCTGGTTACAAAAATCGCATCAAAAACAAAGTCAAAGGTGATTCAGCGGCTGGTCAAGATGTTGCGGACACCAGTGATAACTAATGCTTGTAAAATTTTTCAAACTGTCCTACTTAATAGGTGGGGCAGTTTTTAAATTGTAGTTTTATTTGACAAAGAATGTTACAATTGCAGCAATTAGGGTTACCTTCTGGGTTTCGTTCTCATGTGATATGGTGGGAAGAATATTTAAAAAATAACTTCCACAAACCATATGAGGACAAGAAATACCCAAGGTGAAT
>DSBA01000021.1 GCA_011046145.1 Candidatus Uhrbacteria bacterium
GTATTACATTTGCATTATGTCCAGACAGATCCAACAATTAGAACAGTATTTAGACCAAAAGATCCAAACCAACGTGCCATTAGCACCATACACCACCTTCAAAATTGGCGGGCCAGCCAAGTATTTTTTTATTGCCAAAAATAATGAAGATTTGGTGCGGCTATCCACTTTTGCCAAAAAATTAAAAATTCAGACTTATGTTTTGTCTGGTTGCAGCAATGTTTTGGCGGCTGATTCTGGTTTTGACGGTTTGATAATTCTAAATAAAGCCAAGGATATTGTTTTTAAAAAAGATAATAGGGTAGTGGCAGATGCTGGCGTTTGGCTTATGGATTTAGTTGATAAAACCATTGGCAAAGGGCTTTTGGGCTTGGAAAATTTAGTCGGCATTCCCGGCAGTGTGGGCGGCGCGATCCGCGGCAATGCCGGAGCTTATGGCAGTGAAATAAGCGATTGCCTGATTGGCGTGGAAGTTATGCGCGGTTCTAAACAATTTGTTTTGAATAAAGATAAATGTAAATTTAAATACCGCGATTCTGTTTTTAAGCGTAATAATGATCTTATTATTTCCGCTGAATTCCAATTGCAAAAGGGCGATAAAGAAAAGGCAAAAACAAAAGTAAAAGAAATTTTGCAAAAAAGAAATAACAAGCTGCCAATGGAATATCCTTCAGCTGGCTGTGTTTTTCAAAATATTTTAATTAATTCTGAAAATATTGAGCAAATAAAAAATTTAAGAAATTTGCCGCCAGAATATCTGGAAAATAAAAAAGTGCCAGCTGCCTGGCTGATTGAATCCCTGGATTTAAAAGGCAAAACAATCGGCAAGTCGCAAGTTTCCAATAAACATGCGAATTTTATTATTAATTTGGGAGGCGCTACTGCTAATCAAGTTTTACAGTTAATTAGCTATATTAAAATGAAAGTGCGGGATGAATTAGGAGTCCAACTTATGGAGGAGATTGAGTACGTTGGTTTTTAATTGATATGTTTTGTGATTGTTGTTAGAATAAATATATATTTTATCGGCGATCCCAACAAACTTACAAATTCTTTATAAATTATATAATCTATATTTTAACTTTTTGTGATATTTGTAGTTGATTTGTGAATTTGTTGGGAATTATCAATAATTAAATAACCAAGACAAAAAAATATTTAACTAATAATTTATGAAGTTAACCAAGGCAGAGGTAGAAAAAATCGCCAAACTTTCGCGTTTGGAATTGACTGAAGAAGAAAAAGACCAGTATGCTGGCCAGCTTTCTGATGTTTTGGCTTATTTTGAGAAACTCAAAGAGGTTAATACTGAAAATGTGGAAATAACCTCTCAAGTGACAGGGCTGGAAAATGTTTATCGCAATGACAAAATAAACCAGTGCGATTGCCAGAAAGAATTAGTGAAACAGGCGGCTGAAACAGAAGAGGATTTGATAAAAACACGAAGTGTTTTTTGATGTTTATGATGTTAATGGGGTTGATTGAGGTTGGTGATGTTATAATTTAGAAATAAAAATATGTATGAAGGGGGATATAAAAAGTTAATTGTTTATAAAAATGCTTGCGAATTAAGACGTCTTATATATAAATATACTGATTCATTCAAGAAAGAAGACCCGAGATTGGTTTCGCAAATGAGGAACGCTGCTAGATCGGTTAAACAAAACATCGTAGAAGGCTATAAGCGCGATTCAATAGGTATTTACATAAACATGTGCAAAGTAAGCTATGCATCTTTAGAGGAATTAATAGAAGATATTGATGATTGTTTTGAAGATGAACGTTTTAATTCAGAAATATATGATCAGTTAAATGACTTAGCCAAAAGAACAAGTTATTTATTGAGTAGATATATAAATTCGTTATTCAAGATGGAAAGAGAGGGAACTTGGAGAAAAAACTTTAAATAACCCTATAAACCTCACCTAACCTCATAAACTTCATGAACCTAAATCTATTAACAATCAAACAAGCGCAAGAGAAACTGCAAAAAAAGGAGATTTCCTGCCAGGAACTAACCCAGTCTTGCATTATCCAAATAGAAAACACTGAAGAACATTTGCATGCTTTTTTGGCCAAAAATTTTGACCAGGCTTTGGAACAAGCTAAAAAGGTTGATAGGAAAATCAAGCAAGGCGAAAAATTAAAGCCGCTGGAAGGCATTCCTTGCAGCATTAAAGATATCATCTGCACTAAAGGCATTAGAACAACAGCTGCTTCTAAAATGCTGCAAAATTATGAGCCTTTATATGACGCAACTGTTATTAAAAAAATAAAAGACGCGGGCGCCATAATTTTAGGCAAAAACAATTGCGATGCCTGGGCCCATGGTTCATCAACTGAAAATTCAGATTTTGGGCCGACGCATAATCCCTGGGATATCACCCGGGTGCCGGGCGGTTCTTCTGGCGGCGGCGGCGCTAGTGTGGCTGCTGACCAGGTTATTTTTGCATTAGGCACAGATACAGGAGGCTCAATCCGTTTGCCAGCTTCATTTTGCGGTATTGTTGGCTTAAAACCGACTTATGGCCGAGTTTCTCGCTACGGCGCCATTGCCATGGGTTCATCTTTGGATACTATCGGGCCCATGACAAAAACAGTAGAAGACGCGGCTATTGTTTTGCAGATTATTGCCGGCACAGATAAAAAAGATTCAACTACCCCTGCTGTTAAAGTGCCTGATTACAGCCAAGCTTTGCAAAAGGGGATTAAAGGCTTGAAAATCGGCATCCCGAAACAAGCGCTTGGTCAGGGTTTGGATTCCCAAGTAAAAACTCTTTTTGAAGTCAGTGTAAAAGAATTGGAGAAATTAGGCGCTAAAACAAAAGAAATTGAAATGCCATATCTTGATTATGGTCTGGCTGTTTATTATATTATTATGCCGGCTGAAGTTAGCTCAAATTTAGGGCGTTATGAAGGCATTCGCTATGGCCGCCCAGCCAAAAACGCGGCTGATTTAATGGAAATATATACAAAATCAAGGGCGCAAGGTTTTAATCCTGAAAATAAAAGAAGGATAATGATCGGCACATATACTTTAAGCGCTGGTTATTATGACGCTTATTATAAAAAAGCCATGCAGGTCAGGACATTAATCAAAAAGGAATTTGAAAATGCATTAAATAAAGTTGATTTAATTTTAATGCCAACAGCGCCGTCGCCGGCTTTCAAATTAGGTGAAAAGACAGATGATCCTATGCAAATGTATTTAGCTGATATTTATACTATTAATCTTAATCTTGCGGGCGTGCCCGGCATTTCCATGCCCTGCGGTTTTGCTAATGGTTTGCCAGTAGGCATGCAATTAATCGGACCTCAATTTGGCGAAGAAAAAATTTTCCAGGCCGCAAACGCTTATGAACAGGCAACTGGCTGGCATAAGATAAAACCAAAAATTTAACTAAATAAGGATTAAAATTTTTTAATAAAAAAGTCTGAATCTATATTATTTTGGGCTTTTTTTATTGTATGGCTATAAAATTTGCGGGTTGCTGATGATTTGTCTACAATTTTGGACTTGACATCATAAATTTTTTATTTTATTATACCCCTACCTATGGTAGGGGTAATATATTTTAATATTTAATTAAATAATTATGACAAATCAAAAAGAAAAAACTTTGGTTAATTTTAAAAAAGCTCACAGCCTACTGGCGAAGATAGTCAAAATGGTTGAGGAGGACAAGTATTGTATTGATATTATGCAGCAGAACATGGCAGTAATCGGACTTTTGAAATCAGCCCATCAGATGTTTATGGAAGCTCATCTTAATACTTGTTTTAAAAACGCCATGGCGTCCAAAAATGAAAAAAGAAAAAAAGAAATGATTGAAGAAATTTTGAAGGTGACAAGATTAGCCAATAAATAGCTTTTTTAAAAATATTAATTATGAGAAAATTTATATTGCTATTAATTATTTTAGGCGCTGTTTTTAGTTTATCATTTTATTTTAATCAGGGAGATAATCCTGATTTTGATAAATTGTCGCTTGAACAAATGTGGGAACAAATTACAAATCAACGCCAACTAGCAATAGCTAAAGCCCGGCAAAACGGCGATTACAAATGTTGTATTGATCCGCCTTGCACTATGTGTTTTGACAGCGCTAGTCAATGGAATTACGGTCAAACTGGCAAATGTTTTTGTGATGAATTTATTGCCAGAGGAGAAGAGCCTTGTCCTCAATGCCAAAAAGGAATAGCCTGCGCTTCGGAAAATAAACATAGATCGGCAGATGATGCTTTTTGCGATATCAATTTACAAACTAACTAATTAAATAAAATGCTTAAAAAAGTCAAAATTAAAATAGAAGGTATTCATTGCCAAAGCTGCAAAACAATGATTGAAACAGCTGTTTATTCATTGTCTGGAGTTTTGAGGATCAATGTTGATTATTATGATTGCAGAGCGGAAATTGAATATGATGAATCCAAAATAAGCCAAGCTAAAATTTTTGAAAAAATAAAAGAATTAAACTATCGGCCCGCTGAAATAAGCAAAGGAATTGAATTTAAAAAAACGACTTCAAAAACAAGCCCCTTTTTAATCGGGTTGCTTGTTCCGCTTGCGCTGGCCGTACTTATTGGTGTTTATTTTCTTTTTGCCAAATACGGCGGGTTTGAAATATTAGCGGCTTTAAATGAGCAAAATATCGGTTATGGCTTGATTTTTGCAATTGGCCTTTTGGCCGGGTTTCACTGTATCGGAATGTGCGGAGGACTGGTTGTTGCTTATTCTGCATTTGCAATTAAAAAAGAAAAAAAACAATTGGTTGCCCCTCATTTGCAATATAATGGCGGCCGTTTAATTTCTTACACATTAATCGGGGGCATTTTAGGCGGCATTGGGCGGTTTTTTGGCATTAATCCTGTTTTTACGGGCTTGGTTATGCTAATTGCTGGAGGTTTAATGGTTTTAATCGGCTTGTCCTTTATTATTAAAACGCCGCTTTTGGAAAAATTAAAAATCAAAACTCCTGATTTTATCGCCAAATATTTATTCAAGCAGCAAAACAGCAAACATGCCAAAGGTCCCTTTGTTATCGGGCTATTAAACGGATTTATGCCTTGCGGGCCTTTGCAGGCCATGCAATTATACGCGCTGGCTTCCGGCAGTTTTTCAAAAGGAGCTTTAAGCCTGGCTGTTTATGCCCTGGGCACAATCCCATTAATGTTTGGCTTCGGGGTTTTTATTTCTAAAATATCAGATCGTTTTGTCGGCAAAATAATAAAAATTTCAGGCGTTTTGGTGATAATTTTGGGCTTGATTATGATTAGCAGAGGATTTGCAAATTTTGGCTATGATTTTTCGTCAAGATCTCAAGAACAGGCAGGCAGTACAGTCAAAATCGAAAACGGCTATCAGGAAGTCAGGATGGATTTAACTTATTTTGGCTATGATCCCAATATTTTGCATGTAAAAAGGGGAATTCCTGTGCGCTGGATAATCAATGTGAAACAAATGTCAGGTTGTACTAATGCTGTCAGAATTGACGAGTATAATATTTATAGAGATTTACAATACGGTGAAAATATAATTAAATTTACGCCGGATAAAACAGGTGAAGTTAAGTTTTCCTGCTGGATGAAAATGGTCTGGGGCAAATTTATCGTGACTGATTAACAAATTTAATATAAAATGCAGATGAAAAGAAAAATTATAGAAATCAATGAGCAAAAATGCAATGGTTGCGGATTGTGCGTCGGCATTTGCGCTGAAGCTGCCCTGGAAATAATTGACGAAAAAGCCAAGTTGGTAAAATCAGGGAGAAATATTATTATTAAGGAATATGCCATCTCTTTGAAAGGGGAAATAATTTAATTAAAGATTAATTTTATTTAGTATGTCTAAAAAAATATATTATGTCTCTGGCATGCATTGCGCTTCTTGCGCTGTTAATATTGAAAAACAATTAAAGAAGATAAAAAGCATCAAAAATGTTGTTGTTAATTTTGCGACGGAAAAAGCCATGATTGAAAGTGAAGAGGGTTTGTCTTTTGCTAAACTGCAGAAAGCGGTTGGCAAAGTGGGGGATTATAAACTTTTGCCGGGTGAAGAAGAAATGGGAAAAAGTGGCGCTATGATTTATCATGATCACGCCAGAATGCTTAAAGAACAAGAGGTAAAAACCCTCAAAAACAAAATCATTTTCGGCGCTTTTGTTTCTGTGATTGTTATGGCTTTGGCCATGGCTGATTTTATCCCCCTTTTGTCTAATCTGCCAATGAGAGTTGTTTTTATTTTATCTTTAATTTTGGCGACTCCGGTCCAGATCTGGCTGGGGGCCATGTTTTATAAAAGTTCATGGGCGGCTTTAAAAGGGTTCAATGCCAACATGGATACTTTAATTGCCGTAGGCACAACCGCCGCTTATTTGTATTCTTTTGTCGCCACAATTTTTCCTGATTTTTTCCGGTCAGCCGGCCAGGAGCCAATGGTTTATTTTGATACTTCTGTCGTAATTTTAACTTTAATTGTTTTAGGCCGTTATCTGGAAGCAAAAGCCAAAAGCAAGGCTTCAGAAGCCATCAAGCGTTTAATGAAACTGCAGGTGAAAACAGCCAGAATTATATTTGAAGGCCAGGAAAAAGAAATTCCTATTGAAGAAGTTAAAGCCGGCGATTTGATTATAGTTAAACCAGGTGAAAAAGTTCCAGTTGACGGTCAAATTACTGAAGGCGAATCTTCTATTGATGAGAGTATGATTACAGGCGAAAGTCTGCCAGTTGATAAAAAAATAAGGGATAAAGTTATTGGCGCGACAATTAACAAAGCCGGCTCTTTTATTTTTAAAGCGGAAAAAGTAGGCAAAGAAACAGCATTGGCTCAGATAATTAAAATGGTTGAAGACGCTCAAAACTCAAAAGCGCCAATTCAAAGGCTGGCTGATATTATTTCCGGTTATTTTGTGCCTATTGTTATTATAATCGCGATTATAAGTTTTATTTTTTGGCTTGTTTATGGCCCGAGTTTTGTTTTTGCTTTAATTATTGCCATCACTATTTTAATCATTGCCTGCCCTTGTGCCCTTGGTTTGGCCACGCCTACAGCGATTATGGTCGGCACTGGCAAAGGCGCTGAAGAAGGAATTTTAATTAAAGACGCAGGTAGTTTGGAAAAAACACAGGGAATTAATGTTCTAGCTTTTGATAAAACAGGCACTTTGACAGAAGGCCGACCACAAGTAATTAATTTTTTGGATGAGAAAACGCTCCAAATTGCCTTTGCTTTGGAAAAAAAATCAGAACACCCTTTGGCTCAAGCCGTAGTTGATAAAGGCCAAGAATACAAATTTGAAACGCTCAAGGTGGAAAAATTTAAAGCTCAAATTGGCCGAGGGGTTGAAGGCATGATCAATAATCAGCTTTATTATTTGGGCAATCTGGAACTTCTAAAGGAAAAAAATATTGCTTTAAGCGAAACAGACAGCCAAAAAATAATTGATGAGGAAAATAATGGCCGTACTGTTTTGCTTTTGGCTGATGAAAAAAAATATTTAGGATTTATTTCACTTGCTGATACTATTAAAGAAGAGGCTAAAAAATCAATTGAAAAATTAGAAAGACTGGATATAAAGCCGATTTTAATGACTGGCGATAATCTAAGGACAGCGGAAGTAGTCGCTGGAATTTTAAACATTAAAGAATGGTACGGCAAAATCAAGCCCAATGACAAGTTGGAAAAAATTAAAGAAATTCAGAGGCAAGGCAAAAAAGTCGGCATGGTCGGAGACGGTATCAATGACGCGCCGGCTTTGACGCAGGCTGATATAGGCATTGCCATGGGCACAGGTACTGATGTGGCGATTGAATCAGCCGATATAGTGATTCTGAAAGGCGATATCAGTAAGGTAGTTAAATCTATCACTTTGAGCAAAAAAACAATGCGGACAATTAAAGGCAATTTGTTCTGGGCTTTTATTTATAATATTTTAGGCATTCCCATTGCCGCTGGCATATTATATCCTGCTTTTGGCATTTTGCTTTCGCCGATTATTGCGGCCGCGGCCATGGCTTTTAGCTCAATCTTTGTTATTTTAAACTCATTAAGGCTTAAAAAAGTTAAATTGTAAAAATAAATAGTTTTTAAATTTGCTTTTTTTGAAAAACCATAATAAGATATACTTATAAAAAAAATTCAATTAATTCATAATTTTAAAAAGCATGGAAAACTCTAACATGGAAAATCCTAAAAAATTTAATTGGCAGGAGGAGATTTCTAAAATCTCTAAAAACAAGGATTTTCTTTTTGGCTTATCAACAGGCATTGCCTTAATTAGCTCTGTTGCCTTGATTATTTTAGTTGTTTTTATAATGAGCGGCGATCGTTTGGCTTGCATGGCCCAGCCTGGCAATGGTAGTAGTTCAACTGCTGGTAAAACCGCTAAAAATTTTGAACAGTGCTTGGATTCGGGCAAATATGATGTTCAAATTGACGATGAAATGATGTTTGGCCTTGAACTGGGCGTTCAGGGCACACCAGCCACTTTTATTAATGGTTATTTGGTTAGCGGGGCCTTGCCTTATGAAATGGTAGAACAGGTAATAGAGGCGCTTTTAGCCGGCCAAGAACCTAATTTTGATTTTCTAATGGATTATGAAACCGGGGAAATAATAAAAGCAGATATGCCGCCAATAACAGATCAGGATCATGTTATGGGCGCTAAAAACGGAAAAATAACAATGGTTTCTTTTTCTGATTTTGAATGTCCTTATTGCGCTAGGTTTAAACTTACAGCAGATCAGATTTTAGAAAATTACCCCAATGACGTTACTTTAGTTTTTAAACATTTCCCTTTAAGTTTCCATCAATATGCTTTGCCGGCTGCGGTAGCTTCTGAATGCGCTGCAGAACAAGGCAAATTCAAGGAAATGCATGATAAGCTTTTTGAATTGAATTTAAGCCAGAAATTAAATACAGAAAACATTAAAAAAGCAGCCTTGGAAATCGGTCTTAAATAATAAACAATCCGGACTTTAAATAAAAACTCGCTTTTGATATTAGTCAAGAGCGAGTTTTTAGTGTAAAATGGAAATAAGTCTAAATTTTTCCCAAAGGGATCACTTTGTGATAATTTCAAATTTAAAATAAAGGCTAAATATTAAATTTTTAAATTATCTTATTTCATAATGAAAAATAAAATTAAAGCACAAAAAACTTATTTATTAATTTTAGCTTTTACCAGCGGCTTGACTATCATGGCTGTGGAAATTTCCGCCAGCCGCCTGATCGCGCCTTATTTTGGCAGTTCTACTTTTGTTTGGGCCAATATCATCGGCGTTATAATGATCGCTCTTTCTTTGGGTTATTATTTAGGCGGCAGACTTTCTGAAAAAAAACCAGAACTAAAATTCCTTTTGGAAATCGTCTTGGCAGCCAGCGCGCTCTTATTTTTAATCCCTTTTGTGACCAAGCCAGTAGTTCTTTTTATCAGCCAGTCAATTATGCCTTTTCAATCAGCCACTTTGCTTATATTTGTCGGCTCTTTATTGACAGTAGCTTTTTTATTTATTATTCCTATTTTAATGCTGGGCATTGTCAGTCCGTTTATTATTAAGTTGTTATCTCTAATCGATCCTCAAGTGGGCAAGGATGCTGGTCTAGTTTTTAGCATTTCAACAGTTGGCAGCATCTTAGGCACATTTTTGCCGGTTTTGGTTTTTATCCCTTATTTTGGCACGCGCAAAACTATTTTATTTTTTGCTTTTTTGCTTTTATTTGTTGCTTTATTTGGCTGGTTTAATAAAAAATGGCTGGCTTTTTTGATTTTTTTAGTTTTAATCCCGAGTTTAATAATTAAAATGCCGCAGATTAAAGAAGCTGAAGGGGTTATTTATGAAGATGAATCAGTTTACCAATATATGCAAATTCAGGATATTGATGATTTAAGATTATTAAAAATCAATGAAGGCATGGCGGTTTTTTCAGCTCTTGCCAGGGAAGACAGCCAGATTACGCCCGGCCTAACTGGATTTTATTATGATTATTACAATCTGCTGCCTTATTTAAGCGGCAATCACGAAACGCAGGATGTTTTGATCTTGGGTTTGGCTGCCGGCACAATCAGCAGCCAGTTGAATCATTTTTTTGCCAATGATTATGATTTAAATATTGACGGAGTGGAAATTGACAAAAAAATAATTGAAATTGGCAAAAAGTATTTTGATATGGAAAATCCGTCTTTGGAAATTTATAACCTTGACGGCCGCAATTTTTTAAATTTAACTGCTAAACACTACGACAGCATTGTGCTTGACGTTTTTTCAAACCAGCTTTATTTGCCGTTTCATCTATGCACTTTGGAATTTTTTCAATTGGTCAGCGGGCATTTAAAAGAAGAGGGGACAGTAGCCATGAATGCTTTGGCTGTTTCGGAAAATTCAGCTCTTTTAAAAAGCATAACCAATACCATGCTTAAGGTATTTGATTATGTTTACTGGATAAGGGAAGCCGAAGACGACTGGAATTATATGGTTATTGCCTCTGATAATGAGCTTGATTTTGAGGGGCTTTATGATTTAAACAATAAAAGCCAGCTTAACCATCTTGTACAAACCGCTGCCAAAAATAATAAGCGGATAAATTATGATTATGATTTTGGAATTTTAACAGATGATAAAGCGCCAATAGAACACTTGACTGATTGGATGATTTTGGATTATATATATAATCAGTTTTGATTGGAGACATTAAGAAAATGGAGAGATCGCATAGTGGTCTAGTGCGCACGCTTGGAAAGCGTGTATGTCGCAAGGCATCGAGGGTTCGAATCCCTCTCTCTCCGCATCTGTTTTTATGTTTAGCTCAACGCTAAACAGTGGAGAATCTTTCCGCCTCCTACCCCGGCTGATTAAGTTAAGATTATCCTATATATTTTTGACAAACAAAAAAAACGCTGGGCAATACCATGCGACTTTGGCACAAAATATTAAAAAAATTCTCTATAAATAACTGTACAAGCAAGAATAAAAACGATTATTGCTAAACCCAATTTAAGCCACTTTGATTCTGTGCGAATAGATAGTTCGCTTCCTAAGTATGAACCCAGAATACCGGTTGTCGCCACTATAATTGCAGGTAAAAATATAACATTTCCTCTCCAAAAATATACTCCCAGAGCAACTAATGATGAAAATATGCCCGCGAAAAGAGATGTCGCTATAGCATGATGCATCTCAATATTCATTGTTCTTAATAATGGCGGAAATAATGTTCCTCCGCTCCCGCCACGTAATCCAATAATAAGATTCACTAAAAAAGCTCCTGAAAATAAATTAATTGCTGTTGGTTTTATCTTGTCATATATTTTATGGCTAATCTTGTTTAAATAAAGTCCAAGTATGGTGAGAAGTGCCGCAAAAAAGAAAGTTGCCGCCAAAACTTTATTAGATACTATGCCCACAAAATAAGTGGCAACAAATATTCCGGCTACACCGCCAATAGTAAATAATTTAGCAACACCCCATTTGATATTTTTCCTTTGCGTATATGCCCCTGTAGCTGATGAGAAGGGCATAGCAAACATATTGGTTGCAAAAGCATTAATAAGAGACATTCCGGTCATTGCAAGTAATGGGACTCTTATAGAACCACCGCCTATGCCAAACATACCACTAAAAAAACCAGTGATTATCCCAATTAAAGCATAATTTAAAATTTGAAATATTTCCATGCGTTTAGTCTTAAAATAGCAGCTTATATGATTTTCTTTTCGTTTATATTATTTTAACAGAAAATTAATGTAAAAAAAAATACAGTGTATAGTTAACAC
>DSBA01000049.1 GCA_011046145.1 Candidatus Uhrbacteria bacterium
CACCTTGGGTATTTCTTGTCCTCATATGGTTTGTGGAAGTTATTTTTTAAATATTCTTCCCACCATATCACATGAGAACGAAACCCAGAAGGTAACCCTAATTGCTGCAATTGTAACAAAATTTTGTCAAATTGGGTTAGCGGGAATTATAGGAAGTAGAGGAAACAGATGAAGAAAATTAGAAGATGAATTAGCGGAAAATAGGATAAGATGAACTCTTGGTTCTGTTTTTATATTTTCCTCTTATCCTATTGTCCTATTATCCTCTTTTTCCTATACATCATCTAAATCCTCTTATCCTATTGTCCTATTATCCTCTACTTCCTATACATCATCTAAATCCTATAACAAGATATAATTTTGTCCGCCGAGGTTTTTAACCATTCCTTTCATTTCCATCAGGCTTAAAGTGGCTGTGGCTATTTGGGTCGGCAGATTAGAATTTTTAATAATTTTATCAATATGAAGCGGTTCTGCTCCTAAAAGTTCAATAATAATTTTTTCTTCTTTTGTTTCAGGCAGAATTTTTTGGTTGGCCACATAATTTTTAACTGCCTGTAGATTTAATTCTTCCAGAATATCCTGGTGGCTGGTGACAAGTTTTGCGCCTTTTTGAATTAGTTTATTGGCGCCGATTGACTGCTGGCTATAAAGCGGACCAGGCACGGCAAATACTTCGCGGTTTTGTTCTAAGGCATAATAAGCAGTAATTAAAGCCCCAGAACTGGCAGCAGCTTCAATTACTAAAGCGCCCAAGCTTAAGCCGGCAATGATACGGTTGCGCTGGGGGAAATTATGCTTCAACGGCAGAGTTCCAAGAGGGAATTCAGAAATAATTGTGCCATTGTTATTAAGGATGCTTTGCGCCAGATAACGATTTGAAGACGGATAAATGTTTTGGCTGTCAATGCCGCTGCCTAAAACCGCAATGGTTTTGCCCTTGGCTTCAATTGCTGATTGGTGAGAGAGGGAGTCAATGCCCAGAGCCAGACCGCTGGTAATAATAAAACCATTTTGGACTAAAGGTTTAACAATTTGCGGCGTGATTTGGCGTCCGTAATTGGTGATTTTGCGCGTGCCAACCACTGCCAGATTAAAGCTTTGGTTAAGATTGTCTAAATTGCCTTTAACATAAAGCAAAGCTGGCGGCGTGAAAATTTCTTTGAGTAATTTTGGATAATTTTGGTCCTTAATGGTTACAATTTGGATATTTTCTTTTTGCGTTTTTTCCAATTCCTGGTCAGGATCAATTTCCCTGCGCTTGATAATAAATTCCTGGGCAATGTTTTCTTCCAGCCCGGCTTTTTGCAATTCTAAAAAATCAGCCTGCCAGGCAGCCTGCAGATTGGGAAAATAATTATATAATTTTTTGAATCTGGCGGCGCCGATTTTGGCAAACTGGTTAATGGCGAGCCAGTATTTTATGTCGTTAGTCATTTGTATGAGGTTATATGAGGTTGGATGATGGGGTTGGATGAGGTTGTATCCGCCTTCGCTCATCCTTCGCTTCGCTACTGAGGGCTACGGCGGACATTGGTGAGGTTGGATGAGGTTGCTTTGAATTCTGAATGTTGAATGTAGAATTATGAAATAAATTTTAAAATTGTCCCCCTTGCTTTTAAAGGGGTTAAAGTTTGCGCTTTACATTATATTAACACATGGTTTGGGCGCTTGACAAAAGGGATTTAAAATGCTATATTGAAAAAATCAGTAAATTAAGAATTAAGAGTGAAGACAGCAAATTAAGTTAGTTTGCATTGTTTAATTTACTTAATCCTTACCAGCTGGAATTTAGTATCCAGAATTCTATCTGCCAGTCAGCAAATGAAAAAAGATCCCTCCTTCTTTGAGTAATTTGCCATAAGTTAGGGCCAAAGCCTTGTGCAGCCAGTCCTACACTGGTAGGTAGTACCCTGGATATTAATAAAAATGGGAAATAAGAGCAAAAGGGGTAAAAAGGGAAAAAAGGTTATATATAAATAGATTATTAAAAATGTGGGCGTAGCGATAG
Source organism: Candidatus Uhrbacteria bacterium (assembly GCA_011046145.1). Lineage (GTDB taxonomy): Bacteria > Patescibacteriota > Patescibacteriia > CAIXNZ01 > CAIXNZ01 > DSBA01. The sequence continues at coordinate 2,012 of DSBA01000049.1, forward strand.
CCTACGCACCTAAGGTGCTATGGCGGGCAGGCAGTCATTTGGTTCGAATCCCATCTGCTCCACCAAAAATAAAACACCTAGTCTTTTGGGACTAGGCTTTTTTTATTATTGAGTTTAGTAGTTTCATTGTTTTGTCAGGAATTTTTTTGGCTTTATCTAAATCTTGTTTAGTGAATTTTTGCAGCACAAATTTTTCAGTCGGGATTTTGGTTCTGATCAGCTCATTAGCCACCCCGATTTTTATTTGCCAGAAATTGTTTGATTTTAAATGCTGGATAATTGAGGCAATGCCTTTATGTCCGGCGCCGCTGGAGCCTTGTTTTGACTTAATTTTCCCAACCGGAATATCAACGTCGTCACGAATGACAATAATATCATTTAATTTAATTTTATAATATTTTTTAATAGCAGCCACTGCTTCGCCAGAATTATTCATAAAAGTTTGCGGTTTGGCCAGAATGATTTTTTGCTCTCCCAAAGTTCCCTCGCAGATTTCAGCCTGGAATTTTTTTTCTGATTTAAAAGGTTTTAAAATTAAATTTTCAGCCAAAAAATCAAGGGCCTGAAAGCCGATGTTGTGGCGGGTATCTTGGTATTCTTTGCCTGGGTTGCCTAGGCCGACTATTAGTTTCATAAGGTTATATGAGGTTATATGAGGTTGTATCCGCCTTCGCCCATCCTTCGCTTCGCTACTGAGGGCTACGGCGGACATTGGTGAGGTTGGATGAGGTTGGATGTTGATTATTGGTGATTGGAATTTATATTTTAAGGCAGCTTATTGGCAATAATATTTAATGCTTGAGGGATTATTTTTATATCCATATACGGCAGTTCCAAAATATCGCCGTCTGCCTGCTTGGGAGCTTTGCGGTTAAAAGGAAAAACATAGATATTTTTTGCTTTGAATATTTCATAACGCCAGTCTTTTTGGTAATCGCCCATAAGCAGCTTATAAATAACAATGCCTAAATCCTGGATATTCAAGGTTTTTAAAATGCTTACGCTTAAAAAACCGTCGTTTATTTTGGAATCAGGATTAAGTTTTAATTTGAAAAATTTAGCATAATTGGAAATAAAAACGCTTTGGGCAGTAAAAGTATAGGGCTTTTCGTCTATTTTTAAAAAAAACTTATTTGCTTTGGTGCTGAAAAAACTATAAACAAGGCTGAAAATATAAGCTGTAAAGCCCCAGGCTTTTTTCATTTTGCGAGGCGTGTTTTTTATAACACTAGCGTCAAAGCCGCAGCTGGCAGCGATTAAAAAATATTCCTTATTATTAATCAAGCCGGCGTCAATTTTTTTTGCTTCGCCGTTCAGCCCGAATTTCAAAGCTTTTTCAGGCGACAAAGGAATGCCAAGCGATGAGGCCAGGATATTGGCGCTGCCAAGCGGAATAATAGCCAAAGGCACGGAACTTTTTTGGGAAATAAGCCAGCTAGCTGTTTCCCTGACCGTGCCGTCGCCGCCGGCCGCAAAAATCCGGCTGAAATTTTCAGGCTTAAAGTTTGAAAATCCTCCGGCAGAAAGATCAAGCCATAAATAATCCACTCCTGTTTTTTGGCAGAGGTTCTGGATTTGCCGGCTTTTATTTTTTTTCTTGCCGGCAAAAGGATTGTAAATAATTAGTATTTTCATTGTTTTTTGAGGCTAATTTTTATGGGCGTGCCAACCAGATTAAATTTTTGCCTTAAAGCGTTTTCCAGGTATTTAAGGTAAGTCGGGCTTAGAGTGTCGGTTTTGCCGATTTTTATTTGGAAATGAGGCGGGTTTGTTCTGACTTGTTTAAGTTCCGAAATATAGGGGTGTTTAATCCCTTTGGCCCGCAAAGGCTTTTGCTTTTTAATAGCTTGCTTTAAAAATTTATTCAAGGCGCTACTGGAAATTTCTGCCTGCCTGTTTTTATTAATCTGCAAAGCTAAATCTAAAATTTTATGGGTGTTTTTGCCGGTTAGAGCAGAAACAAAAATAATCGGCGCCCAGGTCAGATAAGAAAAATGGCGATAAATATATTTTTTGAAATCAGCGGGCGTTTTTTCTGTTTTTTCTTCTATTTTATCCCATTTATTGGCCACTATTATAATGCTGGTCTGAGCGTCAATTAAAATTTTGCTTAATTTATTATCTTGGACAGAAATTGGCTCTGAAATATCAATAACCAAAAAACAAATATCAGCATTCTTGGCATTGGCCAAACCTTTTTTTACGGAAATTTTTTCCAAACCCGGTTCTATTTTGGCTTGTTTGCGGACACCTGCTGTATCAATTAAAATCAAATTTTGGTTTTTGTATTCTAAAAAAGTATCAATGGCTTCGCGCGTAGTATGAGGAATAGGAGAAACAATAACCCTTTCCTCCCCTAAAATTGAATTTAAAAGAGATGATTTGCCGACATTTGGTTTGCCAATAATGGCTATTTTAACAGGGTTTTTAATTTCAACTTTTTCCGCCGGCCTGACTTTTTTTATTTTTTTTAGGTTTTTAACAATTTCATCCAAAAGGTCTCCTGTGCCCGAGCCGTTTAAGGCTGAAACAGGAATTGGCTCTCCCAGCCCCAGCTTGAAAAACTCCGCGCTTTTTTGGCGCAATTTCAGAGAATCAGCTTTATTGGCAGCAAAAACTATTTCTTTATTAAGTTTTTGGGCGGCCTTGGCCAATTCTCTGTCTTGAGGCATCAGGCCTGCTTGGATATCAACGAGAAATAAAATTAAATCAGCTTTTTTTAAAGCTGACTGGGTTTGTTTTATAATATCCAGGCTATATTCAATATTTAAAGCTGGTGAAAGCTTTTTTATTTTTTTTGAGGGAATGATTGTTTCAATGCCGCCAGTATCAATCAATTCAAAATTAATGCCTTGCCAATAAACTTTGCCGATAATGGCATCTCTTGTTGTGCCGGCTATTTTTGAAGTCAAGGCTTTTGGTTTTTCTATCAGGCGGTTGAAAAGCGTTGATTTGCCGACATTCGCCCTGCCAAGGATAATAACTTGAGGCAGATTTTTCATATATTTGATTCAATTTTTTGTAAAAGATTTTATTGATCCGGGCCTAAAATAATCAAAAAATCAATATCTGAGATTGTTTTGGGCGCGGTTTGGTTATTTGTTGAGACATTAGCTCCCAGGTTGCTGACCAGTTCTTCTAAAATTCCTTCTTTTTTCCCTTGAGTTAAATCATAAATTACTGTTTTTTCATAATTTTGGACAGTGGCATTGCCGATTTTAACGACTTTGTAGCCTTTATTTTTCAAATCAACAGAAGTTCGGTAAGCCAGGCCTTCAATTCTAGTGCCGTTTTGTATTTCAACCTTCACCTGTTCTTTGGGCTTAATTTCTTTTTCAGGTTCAAAAGCGTATTTGACAATTTGTTGAAGTTCGTAAAATGTCATGTCCTTGGGCAATAACAAATAAGCTTCGTTAATGATAGTAGAATAAAGAGGGCTGCCAGGCCTGTTATCCAGCACAATGTTATTGATGTTTTCCTTTTCAATTTTCTTGGCTATTTTAAGGAATTCAAAAATTTCCCAGACTTGCATATTTGTTGAAACATTCTCCTGATAAAGGTCCATTAAAGCTGAAATTTTTTTATAGCTTAAAAAAGTGGAAAAAGAAAGAGCTTTGTCCTTGAGAGCTTCAAGAACTTTATGCTGCCGCTTGCTGCGGGCAAAGTCTGAATTTTCTCCATTTGTCCCATGCCTTGACCGGGCATAATTTAAAGCTGTTTCTCCGTCCATTTTTTGCCAGCCTTCCTGAAAAGACACTGTTTGATAGCCGAAATTATCAGTTGGGAATTGGTAGTCTATAAAGCTGTTGTCAACATGAATTTTTATTCCTCCCAGTTCGTCGATCAGAGTTTCAAAACCTGAAAAATCAAGGCGGATATAATAATGAATAGGCAGATTGAATGTTTTAGCGACAACTTCAGCCGCAAATTTAGAGCCATTGCCAGGATCTTTTGCTTCGCCGTAATGGTTGGCAAAATTAATTTTGCGCCAGCCATAGCCAGGCATGGGCACTGACAAATCTCGGGGGATAGAAACCATAGCGACTTTATTTTCCGAAGGCTTGATTGAAACTAAAATCATGGTATCGGTTAAAAAAGGGCCGGGATGGCCAAGGCCGCCCATGCCTAAAAGCAATATATTTATTCTATCCTCTGCTTCTCCCAAAAGATATTTATTTTGGCTAAAAGTAAGGCCGTAATTTTGGAAAATATTGATTTTTTCAATGCTTTCCATAAGGCTGTCTCCGGACAATATGATTTGGAAGGAAAAAACCGCGATAAAAATTATAATAAAAATCAGAGGATAAAAAAATAATTTAGAAATTTTCTTTTTATCCCCTCTTTTTTTTAGATTGGGCAGGAAATTTATTTTAAGCGGCTCCATGGTTCAAATAAATATAAAACACTAAAGTAAAAATAAAATTACTTTTTATTAATTAAATCATTTTTTGAAAAAGAATTCAAGTAAAAGGCAGTTTGCTTTTTTAAATTTTTTATGCTATACTTTTTTTAATCATATAATTTTAAATTAACAATTTATAAAATGACTAATAGATTTTCAAGCGAAGACAAAAATCAATTTGAATGGGAAACTAGTTCTACTTATGATTCTTTAGGCAGGACCATCGGTGAGTTTTTTGTAGAAATTATTAAGGTTGTGATTATTTCTTTGGCCATCATTATTCCGGTCAGGTATTTTTTAATCCAGCCTTTTTATGTCAAAGGCGCGTCAATGGAGCCGAGCTTTTATGACCACGAGTATTTAATAATAAATGAAATAGCTTATCGATTAGGCGAGCCTCTAAGGGGGGATGTTGTTGTTTTTCGTTATCCTAAAGATCCCAGTCAGTATTTTATAAAAAGGATTATCGGACTGCCGGGTGAAAAAATTAAATTTAAAGATGGAGATATTATCATTTATAATGACGCAAGCCCTAATGGTATAATTTTAAAAGAGGACCATTATTTATTTGAACAAACAGCCACATCAGGCTTGGGCAAAAGCGAATATATTTTGGAAGAAGATGAATATTTTGTTTTGGGAGATAATCGCGAATCAAGTTTGGATTCAAGGAGATTTGGGCCTGTGCCGCGGAGGTTGATTATTGGCAAAGCCTGGATAAGAGGCTGGCCGTTTGATAAAATAACAATTTTTTCCGTCCCTAGTTATAATTTTTAAACGTGAGATTTTATTCGCTTGCGAGTAGAGCTTAATAATTTGGCATCTAAATAATATGCCGAAATCAAAAAAGAAAAAAACAATAAAAAAGAAAATCGCCAAAAGAGGCAGGCCCAGAATTAAAAAAGAGGTTAAGGCAAAAGTTAAAGCCAAGCCAGCCCCGCCCCAGCCCTTAATTAAAGCGACAAAAAAAATGCCGCAGCTTTTGCGCGGTTTTAAAGATATCTTGCCGTCAGAACAAAAATATTGGAATTTAATCAGAGAAAAAGCCGAAAGCCTTTCTTTGACTTATGGCTTTGAAAGGATTGATTTGCCGATCTTGGAAGAAACAGCTTTGTTTGTCCGTTCAGTTGGCAAGGAAACAGATATTGTAGAAAAAGAAATTTTTACATTTACAGACCGGGGCGGAGAAAGTATTTGTTTGAGGCCAGAGGCTACTGCTTCAGCAGTTCGAGCTTATATTAATCATGGCATGTTAAATTTGCCGCAGCCAGTAAAATTATATTATATTGGTCCAATGTTCCGTTATGATCGGCCCCAATCCGGCCGCTATAGGCAGTTTAACCAGTTTGGCTTAGAAGCTTTAGGGGATTTTAACCCTGTTTTGGACGCCCAGATAATTATTATGTGTTTTAATTTTTTTAAGGAACTTGGCATTGAATCAAATGTGCAAATAAATAGCATCGGCTGTCCGGGCTGCCGCAAGGAATACAAAACCCAGTTGATAAATTATTACAAAACTCAAAAAAGCGGTTTGTGCGAGGATTGCAAAAACAGGATTTCTAAAAATCCTTTAAGGCTTTTGGACTGCAAAGAATACAGGTGTCAGGCGATTGCTGAGGATGCGCCGCAGATTGTTGATTGGCTATGCGATGATTGCAAAAATCATTTTGTCAAGGTTTTAGAATTTTTGGACGAATTGGAAATACCCTATAATCTTAATCCTTATTTAGTCAGAGGATTGGATTATTACACTAAAACAGTTTTTGAAATTTGGCCGGGCATTGGCCAAAACAGTGCCAGTGATGAAAACGGAGCAGAACAGGCGGCTGGCAAAGACGCCGCGGGGAAAAAAGCTCAAAGCGCTTTGGGCGGGGGAGGCAGATATGATAATTTGGTTGAGCTTTTAGGCGGCCGTCCAACGCCGGCAGTTGGCTGTTCCATTGGCATTGAAAGAACGATTTTAAAAATTAAAGAATTAGGCAAAGATGTCCCCAGCCAAGAATCACCCGATATATTTATTGCCCAGCTTGGCGAAGCAGCCAAAAGAAAGGCTTTAGTCTTATTTGAATCGTTGCGCAATGAAGGCTTTAAAATAGCTGAAAGCTTTTCTAAAGACGGCTTAAAAAATCAGCTTGATAACGCTAATAAGCTGGGCGTGAAATATGCTTTAATTTTAGGGCAAAAAGAGCTTTCAGAAGGGACAATTTTATTGCGGGATATGGAAGGCGGCATTCAGGAAACAATCAATTATAATAAAATAATCAAAGAGTTAAGAAAAAGGCTAGGGCTGTAAATATTAAAAAAGTTGTTTGCTTAAAATGCTGGAGTTAACTCAAGCATTTTTAATTTTTAAATTCAAAATAATTTTATTTGACTTTGTTATAATTTATTGTTATGATTAAATTAAATTTAGAAAGGAGATGTGAATAAATAATGGCTGAAGCAAAACGAAAAAAAGGGGAAACTTTTGAAAGCATGTTGAGGCGTTTTAGCAAAAAAGTTATGCAAAGCGGCAAATTGCTGCAAGCTAAGAAGATTAGATTTTTGACCAAAGAACCGAACAAAAATTTAGCTAAAAAATTAGCATTAAGGAAGAAAGATATTAAAGCCAAAAAGGAATATTTGAAAAAAATTGGCAAATTAGAAGAAAAAAATAGAAGCTAAATTTAATTTGCAAATATTATTAAATATTAGGCATTAATTGATCAGTTTGATTTGAGCAGTAAATTTTTTAAAAAGAATAACATTCGCGTTAGATGGCTCTTTATTCTCAAATTGAAAATGATTTTCAACAAGCTTTCAAAGAAAGGAAAGAAGACGAAATTTCTACATTGCGCCTGTTTTTGGCTGCTTTAAAAAACGAAAGGATTAAGAAAATGGCTGATTTAACAGAAGAAGACATAATCAAGGTTTTAAAAAGCGAAATGAAGAAAAGAAAAGAATCCATTTCTGAATATGAAAAAGCCGACCGCCAGGAATTAGCTGATAAAGAAAAAAAAGAATTAGCGATTTTAGAAAAATATCAGCCCAAACAGCTTAGCGAAGACGAAGTTCGGACAAAGGTAAAAGAAATTTTGGCTTCTTTAGCAGAAAGAGATAATTTGGGAAAAGTTATGGGGCAAGTTATGGCAGAATTAAAAAATCAGGCAGATGGCAATTTGATTAGAAAAATAGTAGAAGAGGAAATTAGCAAATAAAAAAATTTTTATATAAATCCCATGCGTAAAAAAACCCGCTTGACTTGGCGCAAAAGCCAAGAGCGGAAAAATAGTGAATTTGTCAGAAAAACTGCCAAAGTTTTAGCGTTAGTTATTTTAATTTTGGCGGTTTTTTTATTGGTTAAGCCTGTTTTGGCTGTTGAGTTAGACGTGGGTTTAGAATACGCTGCTGCAACAGGTTTGGGCACTGAAGACATTAGGATTACAATAGCCAAAATTATCCGCGCCTTTTTGGGTTTTTTGGGGATTTTGGCGGTTTTGATTATCCTTTACGGCGGGTATATGTATATGACTTCAGCTGGCAACCCTGAAAAAATTGAAACAGCCAAAAAAATTCTAAAAAACGCGGTTATTGGTTTGCTTATAATTTTAAGCTCTTTTGCCATAGCGCAATTTATACTTGGTTATTTAATAGGCGCTTTGGGCATCCCATCAGAGTATTATGGCCCGCCCATTTATGGTCAAGGCGGAGGAGCTTTGGGCAGTGGCATAATTGAAAGCCATTATCCTGCTCGTAATGCTTTTGACATCCCAAGAAATACCAGCATTGTAGTGACTTTTAAAGAGGAAATGGATGTTGCCAGCCTGATTAATGACAATGGCACGCCAGCTGATTTGACTGATGATTTGATTAATACTGAAAGCATTAAAATAAGAAAAACTTCTGAACCAGCAGGCCCTTATGTAGAAAATGTCAGGGCATATTTTACTGAAGATTTGAAGACTTTTGTTTTTAAACCGATTGATTTATTGGGCAGCGCTGACCAATCCACAAATTATACTGTTTGGCTGACAGACAATATTAAAAAATTTGACGGTTCTGACGCTTTTGGCGCTTTGGGCGGTTATGAATGGAGGTTTGAAGTTTCTACCAAAGTAGACCTGACCCCGCCCAAAATAGTTTCAGTTGTTCCCCGTTACAGCAATAATCCTGATCAAACAGTGCCGCGCAACACTATTGTCCAGATCAATTTTAATGAAGCCATAAACCCCATGACTATGCGGGGTCTGGTTGAATTGGCAGGCGGAGGCACATTAGGCAGCTTAAGAAAAGACGAACAAGGCAGGATTAATACTTTTAATAATATAAATGTTTGCGCTAATTTAGACCCTAATAAGTGCAATGAAAACAGCAATCAAATAATTGCCGGTGAATTTTTATATTCTAACCAGTATAAAACAGTAGAATTTGTAACCAATGACCTTTGCGGCAGAAATACTTGCGGTGGCGATGTTTTTTGCCTGCCGGGCAATAGGTTTATAACGGTTTTGGTTAAAGCAGCTTCATTATTAGAAGCTGGCAAGCCCACAGCAGCTTTTCCTTACAATGGCATTATTGACATGGCTGATAATTCTTTGGATGGCAATTTAGACGGCCAAGCCCAAGGGCCTCAAACCCAGAGCCAAAATCCGCCTTATTATATTAATTTACCTAATTCAGCGGTTCAGGGCGATGATGCCAAATGGAGTTTTTATACTGATAACAGAATAGAGTTAAGCCCGCCTGAAATACATAGCTATTTCCCAAATTTTGGCACAACAGAGATCAATCCTTTAAGCGATTTTGAAATTACTTTTGACAGACTAATGATGGCCAGCACCTTAAAGCCCAATGGCGGTTATGATAATGGCGAAGAGTATATAACTTTAATCCAGCCGGATGAGGTGGTGCCGAGGGCATATTGGATAAGCGCCCAGAATGATTTTTTAAATAATCCAGATGGGTTTAGCCGAGCCATAATCGGACATGAAATTTTGGCGCCAAATCAAAATTACGGTCTGAGAGTCGGTTCTGGGGTTAAAGATATTTACCAGAATTGCTATCAGCCTTGTGCTGGCCCAGGTTGTGAAAAAGTTGAGATTATGCCCGGCCTTTATGAAGAGGGAGCTATTTGGGAGGGTATTTTCCCTGACTGTACCCTGCCCTAAACAATTTTTTATTTTTTAAAAATGAGTAATGGAAATAAATTCAAAACGATATTAATTATAATAAGTTTAATCTG
>DSBA01000024.1 GCA_011046145.1 Candidatus Uhrbacteria bacterium
ATAATATATTTTAGCATTTTTTTCTCTTTATGTCAACATTTTAAAAATGCTGTTAATGGGAAGTTAAAATGTCCTGTATTCGGGGAAGTTAAAGTGTCAAGCTGATAATTATAGTTTTTTATTATTTTAAGGTAAATTCAGATTGACCATTTGCCTTTTATTTCTTATAATTAAAGCAGTTAAATAATAATAAAAAATTCGCCTATGGAAACAGCTAATAAAAAAATTAATATTGAAATTTCCACTAATTCTATCCTTAAAGTTTTGTTGGTCCTTTTTGTGCTTTGGCTCTTATATTTGATTAGAGATGTGGTGGCTATCTTGTTTTTTGTTATAATTTTAGTTTCAATTTTTGAGCCAATTGTTGAATGGCTGCAATTTAAAAAAATTCCCAAAGGCTTGGCAGTCGCCATGATTTATTTGGTTTTATTGGCGATCATAGCTTTGGTTATTGTTCTGATTATTCCGCCGATTACAGAACAGGTTAACCAGTTGTCAACCAACTTTCCCCAATATTGGGAACACATAAAAAACGAATCTGCCAATTTGAATATTTTTTTGGGACAGTATGGAATTGATCAGGCAATAGGATCTTCTTTTGAGGCAATAAAGGCTAATTTGGCGGGAACAACAAGCGGCTTATTTTCTAAAGTAGGCAATTTTTTCGCAGGCGTATTTTCTTTGCTGCTTGTCGCGGTTATTACTTTTTATGTTTTAGTTGAAGAAAAAGCCACTAAAAGGATTTTGAAATCATTGGTGCCAGCCAGATATTTGCCGTATTTGTATCAATTAATAAATAAGATCCAAAATAAGCTCGGTTTGTGGCTTAGGGGGCAGATAATTTTGGCTTTTTTAATTTTTCTTTTGGTCTATATAGGCTTGCTTTTATTAGGAGTTAAATATGCTTTGATTTTAGCGATTATTGCCGGCCTTTTGGAATTTATACCTTATTTGGGCCCTATTTTTTCTGGCTTTATAGCCGTGACTTTGACCCTTTTCCATTCGCCGATTCAGGCCTTATTGGTTTTAATTTTGTACATAGTTATTCAGACGCTTGAAAACCATGTTTTGACGCCTAAGATTATGCAGAAAACTGTTGGCCTAAACCCAGTTGTTTCCATTGTGGCTTTATTAATTGGCGGCAAATTGGGAGGCATAATCGGCGTTATCCTGGCCATACCAGTAGCTACGGCATTAAGTGTTTTTGTCCAGGAATTTATTGATAAAAGAAAAGAAGAAGAGCTGGCGCTTGAGGAATAATTTGCTTGTCTGTTGTTTCTTAATAAATTAAATGACTAGAAATGACTAGAATAGAAGACAAAAAAAATCCAGTGGAAGAATTGGAGCTTGAAGTTGAAAGCCTTAAGAAAAAATTAAAAAGGAAACAAAGCAAAAAAATATTTAATTGCGGCAGTTGTTTTCTTCTTTTTATTATTTTTGTTTTATTTCTCCTTGGAGCTGTTTCTTACGGCCTAGCCAAAAGCGGGCTAAAAGAAATCCCAGTTTTAACTGAAAAGTTATATGCTGAAGAACCATCACCAAGTTTATTGGTTAAAGGCGGTGATTTGGTCAAACAGGAAAAAGATATCTTTGCCAATCTTGCGTTTAAGGCGGGCCAAGAATCCTTAAAACAGCAAAAAATCCAAGATTTTAGCTTTGATTTGGAAATAAGCCAAGAGCAGCTGACATTCTTGTTAAATGAGCAAATCAGAAAAAGCCATAAGCTGGCTGGTAAAATTGATTATGTTCAGCTGGCTGTTTTGCCTGAAAGCCTGGAATTATTCGCTAAATTTGCAGCGCCATCCAAATTAATTATCACGCTTAATTTTTCTCCTGCGGTTAAAGAAGGCAAATTGGATTTAAAGGTGATAAATTTTAAAATAGGCCATTTAAAACTGCCTAATTATTTGGGTAATTTTGCTTTTTCTTATCTGGCTGGCAAAGGTTTGCAAAGCGCTTTGGATTTGCCGGTCAAATACGGGCAGATTAATGATATCAGGCTGATTAAAGGCAAGGTGATATTTGAAATAATGATTAATAATTTAAAAGATTTAATTTAGCATGTTATTTAAACGATTTTCAGTTTTAATTTGCCCTATTTTGCTTTTTTTAATTTTGGAAATCATTTTTTATTTTTACAATATTGTTTTGATTTTGATTGCTTTGCCTGTTTGCTTGTTGTTGCTTGTGTTTGTTTTAAAGCTTTTGATTAAAGAGAAAATTGCTACCCGGACATTTTTTTATCTTTCTTTCCCTCCGGTTTTATTTTTTTGCGCTAATTTCGGCCTGCTTTTTTTGACCGGTCCTGGATTTCTAAAACATATTGTTATTTTGTCTTTTGCTTTGATTTTGGCTGTTTATTTGGAAAACATTTTTTTATTTTTTTACCGGCCGTTGCATTATCCGCCTTATGCTTTGGAAAATCTGGCAGGCTTATTTAATCTCTTGATATTTTTTTATTTGATTGTTAATTTGAACGCCCTTCATGTTTTTCTTAATTTGCCGCTTTGGCTGCTTTCCTTGGTCTTGATAGCTGCTCTTTCTTTGATTTTAGGCCAGTTTTTTTGGATCAATAAAATAAAGCAAAAAATCAGGCTTGCTTATCTGTTGATAATTAATATAATAATTTTGGAATTTTTTTGGACATTGGCTTTTTTGCCGGCCAATTTTTATGTGAGCGCGATCATTCTGACTATTGTCTTTTATTTTCTCTGGGGCGTTTTTAAATTAAAATTAATCGGCCAGCTCAACAGAAAGTCATTCTTGCGTTATTTGGCGATTGCCTCGGCCTTATTATTTGTTATTATTTTTACTTCAGCTTGGATATAATTAATTAGTAATCAAACAAAAAAAATGGAAAAAGAAATTAAGAATAAAAAAAAGAGGTCGGGTTTTGTTGTTTTTTTAATCATAGCGGTTATGATGGGATTTTTAGCCGGCATTAGCGGCGAATTTTTCACCAGATATTATTTGTCTAATTTGGCTTTTTTCCGCGATTTGTATTTTACAGAAAGAACCGGCTGGGGCCAGCAGGAAATAATTATCCAAGATCCTAGAAAAGTGGTTGTTGAGCAGGATTTGCGGGCTGAACAGCTAAAAACCCAGTTGCAGACAAATACAGTCGCAATTTATAAAAAGAAATTAATTTCCGATTCTGCCTTAAATAATGTTTTTTTGCCTACAGATTATGTTGGCCAGGCTTTTATTTTAACCAGTGATGGCTGGTTAATTAGTTCTAATGAGTCAATTACAGCTGCTGGCAGCCAGGTAGCTGTTGGTTATAATAAAAAAATTCATGAGATAGAAAAAGTAATAAAAGACAGTTTTACAGGCCTTGTTTTTATTAAAATAACAGCCCAAAATTTATCAGCCGCAAAGCTTGCCACTTTTGAAAAAATCAGGGATGGCCAATTTGTGTATGCTTATAATAGCTATTCAAACCAGCTATCTTCTGCTAATATTGCGGAAAAAAGGCATAAGGAAATAAAAACCAAATTTGATTTTATTTCTTCAACCCGTAATTTGGATAAACAGATCTTATTGACAACTGATTTTGCCAAAGGTTTTGAAAATTCACCGCTTCTTAATTTGGAAGGGGAAATAGTCGCTGTTTTATCAGCTCAAGACAGGGCAGTGCCTATTTATTATATCAGCCCGATAATCAGCCAAGTTTTAAGAGGAGATGAAATAAAAAGGCCTGATTTAGGCATTAATTACATTGATTTAACTCGGGTTTATGGTTTGTCTGAAAAAGAAAGGCAAGGGCTTGAAGCTGGAGCTTTGATTTCGCCTGATGCCAAGGGAGTGGCAGTAAAAGCTGACAGCCCATTGGCCGGCAAATTAAGGACAGGAGATATTATTATCAGCCTAGAAAATCAAAAAATAACCCGCCATAAAGATTTAACTGATATTTTATTGGAATATAAAATAGGTCAAATAATCACTCTTAAATATCTGCGAGATAATCAGGAAAATGAATTGGATGTGGTTTTGTAATAAAAAGTTTTTTATACAAAAATAGCTAATTTTAGCCTTAAAACCTCAAATTAATGGGGTTTTTAAGTTTAAACCCTTGACAAATATAGTATAGTGTGATAGAATTTAAAATTAAAAAAGTATTAATTTTATTAATATGGAAAACTTACAATACTCAAAAATCTTAAGAAAAAACTGGGAAATAATCGCCTTGGTTATTGGCGTCGCGGTTGTTTTGGCATTGATTATCAGTTTATTTCAACCTTTCCAGTATGCAGCTTCAACTAAAATTTTGATTATCCAAAAGCAGGATAGGAATTTAGATGCTTATACTGCGACCAAGTCAGCTGAAAGAATCGGTAAAAATTTAACCAGCATTATGTATACTTCTTCTTTTTATAATGAGGTAATTGAATCTAACAGTACTATTAAGAGCAAGTTTTCAACTGACAGCAGGGAAAGAAGGAAAGAGTGGGAAAAGAATGTAAAAGCTGTTGTTGTGCCTGAAACAGGTATTATTGAAATAACAGCATATGATGTTGACAGGGCTCATGCTTCGCAGCTGGTTAGGAATATCGCTTATGTTTTAGTTAATAAGGGCGCTGATTATCATGGCGGCGGCGCTGATGTCGCAATCAAAATAGTTGATGATGTTTTTATCAGCAAATTCCCTGTTAAGCCAAATATTGCCTTAAATACTCTTTTGGCAGTTGTAATCGGCTTTTTATTCGGCAGCGCTTTTGTAGTTTTAAAAGAAGCTAAAAGAGCAAATCAAGAGGAATTCGTCCAAGTTAGTGAAATTAATGGGGAAAATAATTTTGGTTTTGAGCCTGGTTATGAATTGGCTGCAGAGCCTGTTATTGAAGCCAAAAGGACAGAAATAAAAACAATGTATGATCATCTGCAATAATTAAAAAATTAATTTTAGCAAATGCCCCGGGTCAATTAATGATTCGGGGCATTTGATTTTGATTTAATTTCAGCCCCAAAATTGACAAATAGCAAAAAATATGTTAAAATTCAATTATAATTATAATTTACAATAAATAATTTAAAAATATGGCAAGAATAAAAATGCCTAAAGATTTAGTTTTGGCCGCAACTTATAATTGCAATTCCCGCTGCCGGATGTGCAATATCTGGAAAATGGAGAAAATGCCTGTTTTGGAATTGGAGCAATATGAGAAATTGCCCGGCGGTTTTAAAGATATAAATATCACTGGCGGCGAGCCTTTTTTAAGGCCTGATCTGGTTGATTTAATAAAGCTTTTGGCTGAAAAAAATCCGCGGGCCAGGATGGTTATTTCCACTAATGGTTTTGCCACGGATTTGATTAAGGCAAAAATGCAGGAGATTTTAAAAATTAAGCCTGATATTGGCGTGGCAGTTTCTTTGGATGCTATCGGCTCTTTGCATGACCAAATCAGGGGCGTTAACGGAGGCTATGAAAAAGTTATGGCTACTGTCAAAGCTTTGCAGAATTTAAAAATTAAAAATCTGCGCTTGTCTTTTACGGCCGGGGATTATAATATCAGAGAATTAAACAAAGTTTATCATTTGGCCAAAGAATTAGGCGTCCAGCTTACCATGACTGTTGTCCATAACGCAGAAAATTATTTTAATGTTGTTGACAATAAAATAACCAGGCTGGATGACTTTAAAAAGGAATTTGAAAAATTGATCAGTTCAGAACTAAAAACACTTAATCTAAAGCGCTGGTTAAGGGCTTATTTTTATTACGCTTTATTTAAATTTATTGAAACAGGCAAGAGATTGTTGCCAAATTATTCTGGCAGGGATAGCCTTTTTATTGATCCCCAGGGCAATGTTTATCCTTCTGATGTTTCAGCTCATTTGATGGGTAATTTAAAAGATTTTTCAAGCCTAAAGCAGTTATTGGCGTCTGAAAAATCCAGCCAGGCTATTAGGCTGGAAACCAAGAACCAGAATTGGATGATCTGCACGGCGCGGCGCGCCATGAAAAAACATGCTTTTCAAGTTTTGACTTGGATTTTTAAGAGTAAAATTTTGGGCGTTAAATTATAAGTTATGAATTTTTTAAAAGATAAAAAATTTTGGCTGACATTGTCTTTAGCAGGTTTGCTTACGGTTTTTTTCTGTTTGGCAAGTAATTTTTCTTCTTTGACATTATTGTTTTTCTTGATATTTCTTTTAGTTTTGCTTTTTTTAAAATATCCGATAATAGGCATTTATTTAATGGCTTTTTTATACCCTTTTAATTATCTGGAAGCTTCTTATGATAAATTTAACGTGCCTTTGGTTGATTTAATCGCTTTGGTTTTGTTTATTACCTGGGTGATCAGGAGCCTTTACTTGCATTTGGAAAACAAGCAGAAAATAAGCCTTAAAAATTTTCCAGCTTGGATTTTTATGCTTTTTTTTATTGGCGCAGGAGCTGTTTCTTTGCTGAATGTGGAAAGTTCTGCCCTAATGGCTTCTGTAAAGTTCATTTTAAGGCCAATGCTTTTTTTCTATTTAATGTTTGTTATTCTGCCGTTTAATATAATTGATAGCTTTAAAAAGCTTTACAATACCCTAAATGTCATGTTTGTTTTGGGTGTGGGCCTTGCCTTAATGGGCATTTGGTCTTTTATTTTTCCGCCTTATTATGTTGAATTGAGGCGGGCAGTGCCTTTGTCGGTTTTTGGCTATTATCCGCTGGGCACAAACCATAATTTATTGGCTGAAGTTTTTGTGGCTTTGATGCCTTTTGCCTTGATTTTATTCTGGAGGGAAAAAGATGTTTTTTTAAAAAATATTTATCTGCTGGGAGCTTTTTTAATGGGCGGGGTGAATTTGCTGACTTTGTCCAGAGCCGGCTGGCTGGCTTTAATTTTCCAGCTTTTGATTTTGCTTGCTTTAAAATATAAAGGCCAGTTTAAAAAAATATTCAGCTCTTTTTTCAGCTATCTGCTTTTGGCCTTGCTTATTCCTTTAGCTTATCTAGTTTATCAGTTTGCCACGACCGGAGTGGTTATTGGCGCGACTTTAAACAGGATGCAATTGATTGAAGGCGCTTTGTTTTTGTTCAGGGAACACCCCTTTATTGGCAATGGCCCTGGTACTTTTATCAGCGCTTTGGAGGGCATGAGATGGTATATTATTCAATATGGCGAGCCTTTGGAAGCCCATGGCTTTATTTTTAAAACTTTGCCAGAACTTGGCATTTTAGGCACGTTGGCTTTTTTAGCTCTTTTAGTTTATATTTTTTACGCGCTTTTAAAAGGTTATAATAATATTAAGTTAAAACCCCAATATGCTAATTTGGTTTTGGGCATGATTTTGGCAGTAGTGGGCGTGGTGGTTTTCCAGGTTTTTGGTACTGGCTATTATATGGCAAAGCTTTGGCTGCCAATCGGCTTGGCTTTGGCAAGCTTAAAATTTTGTTGGCCTAAATTTACAGAAAAAATAATTTATGATAAAAGAAAAAATTAAAATAGTTTATATTATCAATTCTTTTGCCTTAGGAGGCGCAGAAAGGCTGCTTTTGGATATTTGCCAGCGGCTAGACAAGGAAAAATTTCAAATAGCTGTTTGTTCAGCCACGTCTGGCGGGCCATTGGCTAAAGATTTTGAAGCTTTAAATATTCCGGTAAAAGTTTTTGCCAAAAAAGGCAGGTTGGGCCTGGGCTTGATTTGGCGGATTTACAAATTTTTAAAAGAGCAAAAACCGCAGATTGTCCATACCCATTTGTTTGGCGGCGATACCTGGGGCAGAATAGCGGCAATTTTAGCCAGGGCGCCTATTATTATTTCCACTGAACACAATATTAATCTGGATGAACCAGGGCTGAAAAAGAAAATTAAATGGCTTTTGTCCTGGCCGACTGATAAAATCATTGCTGTTTCCCAAAGCGTTAAAGATTATGCTATTAAGGCTGATAAAATCAAACCAGAAAAAATAGATGTTATTTATAATGGAATTGATTTGCAGAAATTCGCTTTTCGCGGCTATCAGGCAATTGAAAAAAATAATAAAATAAAGGCGGTTGTTTTAGCCCGTTTAGAGCCGCAAAAAGGCCATGAATATTTGCTTGAGGCCCTGCCTTTGTTAATTGAAAAATATCCTGATTTTGTTTTAAATATAATTGGCTGTGGCAGCCTGGAAAAAAAATTAAAAAATCAGGCTAAAGATCTGAATTTGGGCCAAAAAGTTGTTTTTTGGGGCAGGCGCTTGGATCCAGAAAACATTTTGCCGCAAATGGATTTTTTTATTCTGCCTTCTTTGTGGGAAGGCTTGGGCATTGCGATTTTGGAAGCCCAGGCTGTTGGTTTGCCTGTTTTGGCTTCAAAAACCGGGGGCATACCTGAAATTATTGAAGATGGCAAAACAGGCTTGCTTTTTGAGCCGGCAAATCCGCCAGCTATTTTTGCAGCTATTGATAAATTGCTTTCAAATCAGGAATTAGCTGAAAAAATGGTTAAAAATGCTTATCAGCAAATTAATGAAAAATTCAATTTAAGTAAAATGGTCAAGGCTTATGAAAAATTATACCTAGATCTAATTAATAAAAGAAAATAATTTGTATTTTAGTATCCCTATGAAAATACTCATGATCAATAAATTTTTTTATCGCCGGGGCGGTTCTGAAGCCTATATGCTGGCTTTGATTGAGTTGCTGAAAAAAAACAGCCATCAGGTGATTGAATTTTCCATGCAGGATGAAAAAAATGAGCCGTCTGAATACGCTGATTTTTTTATCAAAAATATTGATTTTTCAAAAAGGGAGGGTTTTATTAAAGATTTGAAAAAAGCCTTTTGTCTGCTTTATTCTTTTGCAGCCAAAAACAAGCTAGAAGCTTTAATTGCACAGGAAAAGCCAGATGTGGCTCATTTGCATAATTTTAATTTTCAATTAACCCCGTCAATTTTAAGCGTTTTGAAAAAACATAAGATTCCAGTTGTTTGGACAATGCATGATTATCATGCGATTTGTCCCAATTACCGCTTGTTTACCCAGGGGCAGGTTTGCGAGCGCTGCAAAGTTTATAGATATTACAACTGCTATAAATTCCGTTGTTTAAAAAATGATAAGGCCATGAGTTTTTTGGCAATGCTGGAAATGTATTTGCATAAGATTATTTTGAAAAGTTATGATAAAATTGATATTTTTATTTCTCCCAGCCGATTTTTAGCTGATAAAGTCAAGCAATGGGGGATTAAGCCTGATAAAGTTAAGCATTTGTATAATTTTATTGATTTGGACAATTTTCAGCCTATTTCTGAACATGGAGACGGTTTGGTTTATTTTGGCCGTTTGTCAGAAGAAAAAGGCCTTTTAACGCTTCTGGAAGCGATGAAAGGTTTAGGAAAAATAAATTTGAGCCTTATTGGCGAGGGACCGCAAAAAGAGCAAATTTTAGATTATATTGAAAAAAACAAATTAAATAATGTTTATCTTTTGGGCTATAAAAAAGGGCTGGAACTTTATGATTTGATCAAAAAATCAAGGCTGGTTATTATGCCTTCAATCTGGCATGAAAATAATCCCATCTCGGTTTTGGAAGCTTTTGCTCTGGCTAAGCCAGTGATTGCTTCTGATTTGGGCGGTTTGCCAGAATTGGTAGAAAACAGCAAAACAGGTTATTTATTCAAAGCTGGGCAGGCTGATGATTTAAAAAATAAAATTAAATCTGTTTATAATGATGCGGAAGCTTGCCTGAAACTAGGTAAAAACGCGCGCCGAAAAGCTGAAAAAATTTCTTCCGGCCAGGCGCATTTGGCAGAGATTTTACAAATTTATAAAAATATAGCTTAATACTTTTTAAAACTTGACATATTTTAGTTTTTCTGTTAAGTTCAGGTAATATCAGGGGTAAAATGCCCCTTTTTTAAATTCCCAGACTTGCTTGACATTTTTTTATAAATATGCTATGATAGACTATTAAATTATTTTTGTTTATTAATTTTAGTATCTTTGTAAACGCGCAAATTAACTCGCCCTGTAAATCAACAAATTTAAACGCAAATACTACAAATTAAGTATAAGAATTATTTGTGAAGTTTGTATTAAAATTCGCAGATTGGCGAGGATTGAGCGGTTTAGAAAACAAGAAGTGGATTAAGCAAAAATAGCAATAAATAAAACAAGAAAACAAATAAAACTATGAA
Source organism: Candidatus Uhrbacteria bacterium (assembly GCA_011046145.1). GTDB lineage: Bacteria > Patescibacteriota > Patescibacteriia > CAIXNZ01 > CAIXNZ01 > DSBA01. Next base: position 10,109 of record DSBA01000024.1, read on the forward strand.
AATTTATTTTATCGGACAAAAAGGAATACCAGCTATTTATGGCGGCGTTGAGCGCCATGTAGAAGAATTAGCAACTCGTTTGGCCAAAGAAGGCAATGAGGTTTTTGTTTATGTCCGAAATCATTATACGCCAAAAGAACTGCAAGAATATAATGGAGTAAAATTAATCCATTTGCCAACCATCAAAACTAAGCATTTGGATGCTTTTATCCATTCTTTTTTGGCAACTTTAGATGTTTTAAGGCGCAAAGCTGATGTAATTCATTATCATGCCATTGGTCCTTCAAGTTTTCTTTGGATTCCAAAATTACTGAAAAGAAATTCAAAAATTGTTTCAACTTTTCATTCTGATAATAGGGACCATCAAAAATGGAATTACTGGGTTAAAAAATATTTTACTCTGGCAGCTTATATTTCGGTCAGATGGCCCGATAAAAGCATTGCTGTTTCTAATTATCAAAAAAAAGAAGCTGAACAAGAATTTAAAGGCAAGTTGGAATATATCCCTAATGGCGTGCCGGCTTTTGAAGCGGTTAAGCCTGATCTGATCAGCAGAAATTGGGGCCTTTTGGGCAATGATTATATTTTGGCGGTTTCGCGTTTAATCAAGCCAAAAGGTTTGCATACTTTGATTGAAGCTTATGCCAGCTTAAAAAATACTGATAAAAAATTGGTGATTGTCGGCGATGCCAGTGATACTGACAGTTATGGTTATGTTAAAGACCTGAAAACCTTGGCTGGCGACAATAAAAATATTATTTTTACTGGCAATCAGACTGGCCAGGCTTTGGTTGAATTTTATTCCAATGCATATTTGTTTGTTCAGCCTTCAGAAGCAGAAGGCCTTTCAATTGCTTTGCTGGAAGCCATGAGTTATGGCAAGGCTGTTATTGCCAGTGATATTGAGCCTAATATTGAAGCAATTGCTGATATTGGCTTGAATTTTAAAAATAAGGATGTTGCTGATTTAAGCCAGAAATTACAGTATTTGCTGGATCAGCCTGAATTAATTGAAATTATGGCCGGTAAATTAAAAGAACGCGCTAAAACTGAATATAATTGGGATAATATTGTAAAAAAGACTTTAACATTATATAATTCAATTTCTAAAGAACAGGCAAGAAAAGTTTATAAATTCGGCTTAAGCCAGTTTAGATAATTTGATTTATTAAATATAAAAGAGCCCTAGCACCATGCGGTGCGGGGCTCTTTTAGTTGGGGGATTGTGTTTTTTTGGGGTTGATTTCTAACCCCCTCTGTGTCTCCCCCTTAGCAAGGGGGGAGATTGCGGGGGAGTTGGCTTGTTGTTTTTGGACGCTTAATTGCCACCCCCAAACCCCCCATAGTGTAAATAATGGCGTTTGTTGATGGTAGTTTTAAAACAGGATTTGAGGGGGGAACTTATCAACCACCCCCATGAACTACGTTGGGTTC
>DSBA01000025.1 GCA_011046145.1 Candidatus Uhrbacteria bacterium
AATTGAGCGCGACGCTGGCGGATCAATCATCAATCATTGGAGACCGGATCAAGTAAAAGCAACTCTAATTCCTATTTTGAAAGAGGATAAACAAAAAGAAATCAAAAAATTGATTGAAGAATCATTTAACAACAGAAAATTATCCAAATCCCTGCTTGAAATTGCCAAGCGAGGCGTGGAAATGGCAATAGAAAAAGATGAAAAGGAAGCGGAAAAATGGATAAGTGAGCAAACCAAGGCCTTACCTACAAAATAAAAATCACCCCCCACCACCCTCTTAATTTTACAACCCCGCCCCTATCCGCTAACTGGCAGATACCCCTTGCCTTTCCCCCCGCCCCGTGCTATATTTAATATGTATTTAGCGATTGCATCTTATTTTTTAAGTGCGAAGGTCGATCGCTGATTTTAAATCAATAAGACAAAAAAAATTAAATTTTTCTTTGTTAAACAGGCAAATTAAAATGGGAAAAAATTTATACGTCGGAAACTTGCCTTATTCTGTTGACGACAACAAATTGGCAGAAATCTTTTCCGCAGCCGGCACAGTTGAATCAGCTAATGTCATTACTGACAAATTCTCTGGCCGTTCAAAAGGTTTTGGTTTTGTGACCATGTCAAGCGATGATGAGGCGCAAAAAGCTATTTCTGAATTCAATGAAAAAGAAGTTGATGGCAGAAACATTAAGGTAAATGAAGCTCGGCCAAAAGAAGACAGACAATAAGTTGACGATATTATTTCAAAAAAAACATCCGGTCAAATGGCCGGGTGTTTTTTTGAAGCTAACAAACCCGCGCTTTGTCCTTAATATTTGACTGCCTTTACAAACTAAATCCTGATCTTCTCTCTTCCCTCTTTTTCCCTAGCGATCCAAAGCCCCATCCATAGCTGGGGGTTTGGGGGTGGCAATTAAGCGTCCCAAATCAATGCATCAAAAGTTTTTATTTGCACGAGCGCATTTGCCACCCCCAAAACTTTTTTGCTTACTTTTTTAGTTATAAAAAAGTAAGAATCTATTACTCCTGCAGATAAAAATAAAGCTTTATAATCCTTACCTGACATCCGTGGCTCGGCCAAAGCAGACCCAAACCTAAAACGCGCAGCCAAAACTACTAAAAGCAAAAAACTCCGCCAGGCGGAGTTTTTTGCTTGTTGAAAAATTCAAGCTTATCTTTGCGCTTCAATAACCGCACCTAATTCAGCTTTGGGCGCTGAAACCAAAACCCGGCCATTAATAGTGCTGATCAGATAACCAGCGCCATTAGTAACCAAACCGCCTTGAGGATCTTCTGGCATTTTAACTACATAAAGAGCGTTATCAGTCAAAACAGATAAATCAACCAGGCCAGTGCAGTCAATGGCATTGGTTTTGCAGATTTCAGTTGGCGTGGCTGTAATGGTTGCGGGCAAAGCGCCTTGGTTGTCAACCCCATACTGCCAGGCCGCGTTTAAAACAGTGTTAACATTGCTCCAGCGCGCCGCATTGCGGGCCAAAGCAAACTGGCGGGCAGGATTAATGGCAATGATGACAATCGCCGCCAAAATAGCAATAATGGCAATCACCACCAAAAGCTCAATCAGGGTAAAACCTTTTTGTTTTTTCATGGCTTTAAAATTTAATTATTTGTTAATATCTTTAAGTAAGTTAATGCCTTGGGCCAAAGAATCCTTGTCAAGCCCGCGCAAAGCCAAACCAATCGCATTGCTGTAAAGTATAATATCTTTAGATTTTAATTTGCCAGCCAGATCAACTTTTTGCGCTGGATCGCCCAGTTCAATCTGCCAAGACAGGAATTTTTGCCTCAATTTTTTTAATAAGCCTTTGAGCAAACTGGTGCCGCCGGCTAAAATGATTTTTTTTACGGGTTGTTTATTTTTATTCTCATAATCAGCTGCTATTTTTTGAATTTCTAAAAAAACAGGCTCAAAAATTGAAAATAGAACCGAATCTTCAATAGCAGCCGCGCCTTTTTGCTTTTTTATCTTTTCAGCCTGCTTTAAATTGATTTGCAAAGTTTCAGCAATCTTTTTATCCAAAACCGAGCCGCCCACAGCAAAATTAACCTGATAACGAAACCCTTGGCAATCAACTAAAAACAAATCCGTGGAATAACCGCCTAAATCTAAAACAAAACAAGGCTCTTTGTTGTCTTTAAGCAAAGAGCGCGCCAAACAAGCTGATTCAAAATCAAGAACCGCCAAATTAAGGCCGGCTGCTTGGCACAAATCAAAATACTGCCTGATTATTTTTTTCTCCGCGGCAATGAAAAAAAACTCTTGGGAATTTTTCCCGGTTTCAACCAATCTATAATCAAAAAAATAATCAGATAGGTCAAGCGGCAAAATTTCTCCGGCTTTGGCCATGATTGCGGCTTGCAAATCGCCTGTTTTATCTGCGATTTTTAAATTGGCAAAATAAACAATTTTATCAGGCAATGAAAGCAGGCAGTTTTTGTTTTTTAACTTATTAGCCTGCCAGATTTCTTTTAAAATCCCGGCCAAACCCGCTGAATCAATTATTTGGCAATTTTTAATCAGCCCGGGCTTTAATTCTTGACGATAAGCAAAAGCTATTTTGGGCTTGCCTGGTTTTGGGGCCAGCTGGATCAATTCCAAAGAAGTCTCAGCCAAATCAAGCGCGACCATTGGAAATTTGCCGTTAAAAATTTTCCCCCTGATTAAATCAAAAATAGGCATAATGTTTATTTTAAAAGCTAAAACTTTAAACAGTAATTTATTTGATAAATTCTTCCCATGATTGAATTATTGTCTTGGGCCTTAATTGGGAGATCTCAATCCTGATATTTTTTCTGGCCAAGCCAAGCTCGCTGCTGGCAAAAACAGTCCGATTCTCATTGCCGCTGCCCCAAATGTCTTCCACTTGGCAGCTTTGCCCGTCAATGACTAAACTTTCATTGCCGCCATAAGATTCGTCTGCCTGCAATTTTAATAAAGCATAATGGCCGCAGGCATTGGCCAGATAATAACTCCTGATCGCGTGGTTGGATTCTACCATGCTTAATTTTTGAGTCAAACTGGAAAAAGTAATGGCCAAAACCAATAATAAAACCACGGCGCTAATAATAATCAGGGAGATTAAAGCAATATAGCCGTTTTTTTGTTTTTTAATATTATCCATAATTATCTTTCCATTTTAACTGAAGTTTGTAAAATAATAGGCTCATTTTTACCCAGGCTGCTGGCGCTCTGCAATTCCAAAATCACCTGAATAATCGCTGGCTCGCCGCTAAAGCCCAAATTGCTAAAAATCAGGCTATTGACTTTAACCAAATCATTGGTCAAAGCAACCGGCTGATTATCAGCCAGTTTGATTTTAATTTTACTGTCTTTAACAAAAAACTCTACCGGGTTTATTTCAGGATTTGACATGTTCAAAGAAAGCCTCTCGCTTATGCCTTGTAAAGGGCTATTTAAACCTGGCGCGTTATGCAGATACCAGGCGATTCTATTCAAGGCAAACTGGCCATTATCCATAACTTCTATCCGGTTATTGATTTTTGCCTTTAAAATCAAATTCTCCTGCAAAAAAATAATTAAAAAAAGCAGGACAATCGCCAGAATGCCAATATAAAGAATCAGCTCAATCAAACTAAAACCATTATTTTTTAAGCCTGTTTTTTTTCTTAACATTTTTTATTGAAAATCAATTATAACCTGGCCCTCAATTGTGCCGCCTTTGGCCTGGACAATAATCGGCTGGCCGTCAGCCAGACTGCCGGCTGGCAAAGTTATTTTAAAAACCTCGCTTTCCCCGTTTTTTATGCCTTCGCCAATTGTTTCAAACTTAATGGCATAAAAAGGCTTATTAGTCGGGTTTTCCACTTTAAACAAATTATGGTTGCCAAGATAAGTGCTTTTGTCTTGAGGGCTTAAAGCCGCCACACCCACAGGCAGGCTAATTGCCACATGGCTTAATGCCTTTGAATTATTATTTTTGACAACAACAATAAGCTCATCAACTTCACTTTCATTTTCTATGACAATAATATCAAAACCATTGTCAGAATCTTCCGCATAATTATCAGGCGGCAAACAAACCCAAGGCTGCCAATAATAAACCAGGCTTGTTTCCCGGCTCATTAAAGGACGGCTGGTTTTGGGGTCCAAAAGCCGTCCCCCAATATGGATTTCTACTTTTTGATCAGCCGGCCGAATGCCCGGCCAAAAAACAGCCAAAGAAAATTCCGCGGCATTATCAACCAAGCCTTGATTAAAATATTCAATTACTGTCCTTTTATCTTCAGGATAAACAATATAATAAGAAAGCAATAAATCAGCCTGTATTTCTTCAGGCAAAATCACCTGGCCGTTAACTGTAATAATTTTTGGTTCATATACGCACAAAGGCAGGTCATAATCAGTAAAAACAATCCCGCAATCAGCCAGGCTGTCGCAGATATATTCATCATCAGGATCAGGCGGCAAACCAGCGCCAGCTTCATTGTTATCAAGGGCTGATTCACAGCCCGGATCATCAGGATAATCTATCAGGCCGTCACCGTCATTGTCTATACCGTCAGAACATTGGGCTACAAAATGCTGCCAACTGGATAAATAAGTCAGCGCTGAACTTATTTTATTTTTATTCACAAGGCTCTGCCAGACAACTTCGCTTTTAATTTGTCTCAAATTATCATCAATTTCTTCAATGGTGATTAACCGATACCCCTGTTTCAAAAACTGTTCAATGTTTTCCGGTTCAGCTGCCAATTGCCATTTATTATCAGCTAAAATCAAGCCGTATTGCCCAGGCGCCAAAGCCTGCCAATTATTGGCTCCGATCGCTTTCACAGCTTCCAAACCTTCTTGAACCAAAAATTCAGCCTTGATCCTTTCCTGATTATCAAAACTGCTTTGCACATTATCTGCCAATAAATAGCTGAAACCAACAAAAATTATCAGAAATATAAAAACAACTAATAAAATTTCAATGACTGAAAAGCCGTTTTTAATTTTTTTTGCCATTGATTATGTTTAATAACTAATTAATCCCTGCTCATTAATTATAATTTCTTTTTGTTTCTGGCCGGATTTTATCAGCAAAGAGCCGCTTTGTTTGGGCAAAGCCGAACCTTGGCTAAAAACTATTTCTGAAAAACCGCTGATTTCAACCAAAGCCGGCAATTTTAAACTGAAATCCTGGCTTTCATCTCTCTGGCCATAACTCGGGCCCTGGAATAAAACCATTTGCTTGTCCCCAAAATAAAGGCCAAAATCAGCGTTATTTTTCTGGATAAAAGCATTGCTTCTGGCTTGTTTTAATAAACCGATTATTTGTTCGTGAGTTTCATTAAAAACCTGTAGGTTATAAAAATTCAAACTAACAGGAATAATAATTACTGCCAAGAAAAAAATAACAGCCATAACAACTAAAACTTCTACCAATGTAAAGCCTTTTTTCATATGCTTTGGCTTAAAGTAGCAATAAATTCATAAATCGGGGAAATAATAGCTATGGCAATAAAAGCCACTAAAAATCCAACTATAATTAATAAAACCGGCTCAACCACATTTGATAAATTTTTAGCTATATTATCAACCTCGCCTTCGTAATATTCAGCCAAATAAAGCAGATTATCTTCCAAACTGCCAGTCCTTTCCCCCACGCTTACCATCTGGGCCAATAGATTAGGGAATAAATTTATTCTGGCTGACATTCTCATTGCTTCACCTAGTGATTCGCCAGCTGTAATTTTGCCTTTGATCCTTTTCAGCTCATTTTTGTAAACTTCATTGGTCAGGCTTTCAATTGTTGTTTCCAAAGCAGGTTTAATTGCCACTCCGCTTTGGAGCAAGATGCCCAAAATACGGCAAAAACGGGCCAAATTTAATTTTTTAATCAATTCACCCAAAAACGGCAGGCTGATTAAAAATCCCTGCCAATAAGGCCTTATTTTTTTTGTTTTAACAATAAAATTTAAAAAAATAATGCCAGCCAGCAATAAAACCAAAAACAATAAGCCATAATCCCGAATAAAAGCAGCCATGGCTAAAAGCGCTCTGGTTGTCCAGGGCAAAACCAGGTAAAAAGAAGTAAAAATCACCACTAACTGGGGCAGGATATAATAGCTTAACAAAGCAGCCAAAGCCAATAGGCAAATCAGGACCAAAGCCGGATATAGTGAAGCAGACTGAACTTTGCGGTTGAGTTCCAGATCTTTTTCCATCTGGTCAGCGGCTCTTTTTAAGGTTTCAGCCAAACGGCCGCTTTTTTCACCCACCAAAACCAGGCCAATAAAAACCCGGCTGAAATATTTAGGGAATTTAGACAGCGCCATTGATAATTCTTGGCCAGTTTCCACATCTTTTCTGATTTTGGCGACAACGTATTTAAACTTGCCCACAAACTGCTCTTCCAAAATTATCAAGCTGTCAGCGATATTAATGCCTGACCTTAAAAGCGTGGCTAAAATTCTGGCAAACAAAATTTTTTCCACGTTAAAACCAAAATTAATATACCAGTTTAAAAGTTTAAACTCGCTGGGCCTGGTTTTAACCAGTTCTGATAAAATTTTCTGTTTTGTTTTGGGTTTGGGCATGGGTATATGCGTTAGCTGAACCGCTAAATTCTTTTCCCAAAAGGCGCGAAAAAGTTTCCTGAATTTTCCTGGTTATTTTTAGTGGCTCATTATTCCTTAGTTACCCTTAAAATTTCTTCCAAGGTAGTCAGCCCCAAAAAAGCCTTGGCCAAACCGTCTTCCAGCATGGTCTGCATGCCTTCTGCCATAGCCTGTTTTTTAATCTGCTGGCTGGCGGCTCTGGCTGTAATTAAATCAGCAATTTTCGGGCTGACAGGCAAAACTTCAAAAATGCCCAGCCGGCCGGCATAGCCGGTCTTATGGCATAATTTGCAGCCAACGCCCTTATATAAAGTTAATTTTTCTTTTTTGTTTATAAATTTTCGCCCGCTTGCTTCAGGCGCTGCTTTTAAAAATTCCTCTGCTGATAAGTTATAGCTTTTAATGCAATTTGGGCAGATTTTCCTGACCAATCTTTGGGCGATTATTATCAAAATACTTGAAGCCGCTAAAAACGGCTCTGTTTTCAAATCAAGCAAGCGGGGCAAAGCCGCAGCCGCGTCATTTGTATGCAGGGTTGAAAGCAAAAGATGGCCTGTCATAGACGCATTTAAGGCGATTTTGGCTGTTTCTTCATCTCTTATTTCACCGACCATGATTATATCCGGATCTTGCCTTAAAATTGATCTCAAGCCTTTGGCAAAAGTTAAATTGGTTTCCTCATTGATCTGAATCTGGTTAATTCCCTCAATGTCATATTCAACCGGATCTTCAATGGTTGAGATATTAACCTCGCGCGTATTAAGCTTTTTTAAAATCGCGTATAAAGTAGTGGTCTTGCCGCAGCCAGTCGGGCCAGTAGCCAAAATCATGCCCCAAGGCTTTTTAATCGCCTCTTGGATTTTTTTCAAAGGCTTTTTATCTATATTTAAATTTTCCAAATTAAACTCCTTTAATTTTTTTGACAAAAGGCGCAAAACAACTTTTTCACCGGCCACAATAGGAATAACCGAGACTCTGATATCCAGTTTTTCCTGGGGCAAATTAAATTGCAATTTGCCGTCCTGGGCCGCCTTATGCTCGTCTGTCCGCAAATTGGCCATTATTTTAATGCGGGAAACCATCAGCTCGTGGAAATTTTTAGGAATATCCAAAACATCATGCAAAACGCCGTCAACCCTAAAACGGACCAATAGGTTTTTCTCAAAAGGTTCTATATGGATATCTGAAGCCCTGTTTTCATAAGCATATGTAATAATTGACTCAACAATTTTAATAATCGGCAATTTATCGTCTTTATCTGTCTTAATTCTTTCCAAATGTTCCAGAATAATCTCTGAAAACTCTGCTTTTAATTCCTTGCGGTACAGCTTAATGGCCTTTAAAATATCTTTTTTTGTCGCATAATAAACAATGATTTTATCACCGGTTTTTTTGGCCAAAAAATGCTGCATCTGCAAATCCAAAGGATTATTCATGGCTATTTTCAGGCCTTCTTTATCTTTGGCAAAAGCAATGACCAATTGTGTTTTGGCCGCGACTTCAGGGATCAGCCTTAAAATATCAGGCTTAATTGCTTGTCTGGCCAAATCAATGTATTTAAAGCCCCTGGCGTCAGCAACCAAACGGCCAAAATTTTCATTGGCAATTAAATCGCGATTGACCAAAACCTCTTCCAGGCTTAATTTCTCTTTTTTGGCTTCTTTTAAAGCCGCCTGAAAATCAGGCTCCTTAATATAGCCTGGTTCCACAAGGATCTGCCGGAGTTTTTTAGAATTTAACATCAATAAGAAAATTAACTTAAAATTAATCTTATCTTAATTTTAGCATAAAAATCCTTTTTTTAAAAACAGGAAAAAGCCATTTTTTAAAAAAATGGCTTTTTCAGCCTTGCAAATAGCATGCTTCCAGCTGAAAATCCAGGTGGGTGACCGCAACCTTATGCCACGGCAACAGGCAATTTAGGCCTCCCAGGATAAAAGGTTGTCCTAGAACATAGGCTATTTACAAGGTTATTTTTATTATAGCAAATTTATAAGCTTAAACCAAATTTAAAAAGACCCTTTTGGGGTCTTTTGTTTCACAATTAAGCTGTTTAGAATTTTAATGATACTAAATTTTTACTTCTCAAAAAACATTTTTTAAAATCCCAAACTCAAGATGTCTCTTTGCTATCTCTGTTATTGCCAAGCCGCTTCTGTTTTTTTGAAATCCATTCAGGCAACAAATCACTATGCTCGCCCCACTTACGATATCTAACTATAGCGACGCAAACTTCTTCATTTTTCTCCTTTACCAATTCTTCAATCTGCGGTATTAATTCATTCTCTAATTTCTCCAGTCTTTTTCGCCGATTTGAAGAGCAGGCTGCGGGATTTTTTAGTTTATCCTGCAAAGATAATTTCTCCAATAAATAGTGCCTGTAGCAATTCAGGATTGAATCATAACATGTATCTGGATCCTTTATTCTTTCAATGTCCAATCCCAATGCCTGAAAATGATCCGCAACAATCTTCTGCCTTTTTTTCCCCTTGTCTTGTCATTTTTCCCTCCTTTTTTCTGTTATTCAATTAACTTTCAATGGCAAATTACTGATTAAATCGGGGCGGCTGGACTTGAACCAGCAGTCTCCAAAGGGATAAACTTTGGCGCTTTTACCTAAGCTACGCCCCGACACCAAAGAACAATTTAAAGCGGCTACTGTTTTGCAGTAGCCGCTTTTTTATTTAAATTTATTTTTTACAAACTAAAATAGCGGGCTACTGCAAAAGAAACTAAAACCAAAACTACAACCAAAACAAAAATATTGGCATAAATGAGCTTATTACTTATTTTTTTAGCTATTAAATTCATATGTTAAAATATTAGCCGATAAAAGATACTTTGTCAAGAAGCTAAGGATTTGCCCCTAAAATTTATTTAATTTTTTATAAAAAAGCCTGACTATCACGCCAGGCTCTTTACCGATCAGCTAATTAAAGGCGCAAAACAATGCCTTGGGGAGATTTTTTGTCTTGAGGTGGACTTTTCATAATATCCACCTCGCCTCCGCAATCAGGACAAACATACAAACCCCATTGTTCCCCATGGTTTTTGCCGCATTTTTTGCAATAAGCTGCCCAACCATTTTCTTGCTCTTTTTTTGTTTCAGCCATTTTGTCCTCCTTTTAAGGCCTGGCAATTAACCAATCGCCATTTGCTTGACAGCAAGCTTCAAAAACTTTCAAATCAGGATATTCCTCAAAAACAAATTCAAAATTGTCCGTTTCTTTTTTTCTTTTTCCTTGTTTTGTTTTTGTCTGGTGATCATAAAAATTCCAAATTCCTGCGTTTTTATTGCCTGGCAATCGCTCTGGCAATATCCGCACTTTTTCTCGCTTAAAGGATTTGGCCTTAAACAGTCTAGGCAAACATTTATCATTTTTCACCTCCTCTGTTAAAGAACGTTGCGCAAACAAAAACTAGCGCCGCTTGGCGGCGCTAGTTCCTTTAACCTATATCTTAAAAATTTTTATCGTAAAAAAGAAAACTTAACCGCCAAGCAGCTTAAAAGCAACAATAAACCCAATAGGTTCAGGTCAAGTTCTAATTTCTGCAGTTGTAGTGCTTTAGCGGTTATCATATGTTTCTATTATAGCATAACAAGATATAAAGTCAAGACTTAATGCCAATTGTAAGTTTTTTTAAACATCCCATTCTTTGTCATAAATAATGCTGTCTCTAAAAAGCCTATATTCCATAATTTCCTTTTTCTCAAACCAAAGCTCAATTTCTTTTTCCGCTTCTTCAGCTGAACCAGAAGCATGGACCAGATTGCGGATCGCCCGTTCATCGCCGTCAGCCAGCTGATAAGATTCCGGAGTATAATCACCCCTAATCGTGCCTAAAAGAGCTGATAAAGGCTCTGTGCTGCCGCAGATTTTCCTGACCATCTCCACTGCCTGGCTGCCTTGCCAAACCATGGGCACGACCGGGCCAAAAGTAATATATTTTTTCAAGCGACCTAAAACATCTTTGCCCAAGGCAATAGGATCATCATTGGGAGGGGTTAAGCCTTTCTTTTTATAAGACTCAATTGATTTTTTGCCGACTTTTTCCACCCATTCAGGGTCAATCGTATAATGTTTTTCCACCAAATTTTCATCAGCCTGCATCATTTTTAAAGCAACTAATTTTAAGCCGCTCTGCTCAAAACGTCTGATAATTTCGCCGATTAAATTGCGCTGCACGCCGTCTGGTTTGATAACAACCAAGGTTTTTTCCATCATATTCTTTTATTAGTTTATTAGTAAATTGGATTATTAATAAAATAAAGAAATAATTTTCCTACTGACAAATCCATAAATCTAATCTGCCAATATAATGCTGATGATTTAAAATAATTTTAGCAATTTATTAAAATTATTTCAAGAGTAACAAAACTTCTCTAAATTCATTTAAATAATTAGGTCTTGAAAAGCTAAATAATTTATGATAGAATGGTAAAAAATCAAAAGGAGGGAAAAATGCTAGGAGATGTCAGAAAAAACGAAAAATTTTTCCAGCTGGCAATCATTAGCCAAGATGAACTGGAAAACGGCAAAATAGTCCTCATGGTCAATGATGATAATGGCCAACTCAATAACAGAATTGTGATGGACTGGAGAGAATTCCAAAAAGAATTCTATAGCCATCCGAAAACAGAAGGCTACTATCTGCGGCAAGTTATGGTTGAAGAAATTTCGGGCAATCAAATTTTTTATGTCAGGCTGGATGCCAAAGACCGGCCTTGCAGCTCAACACGAATAGTCCAAAAAGAAATTTTCTTAAAAACATACCTTTTCCCTGACCAGGCAGGTCTTATCTAACTCAATCGTCCCGATTTATTTCGGGACGATTTTATTTTGGGTAAAGTCCGATTTTCGGACCAATTAATCGTTAATAATTAGCTTATATAAGCGTTTTTCCTGTTCTTTTAAATTTAAATTTCTGTTATTATATCTCCAGACGTATTCTCCTAGA
>DSBA01000088.1 GCA_011046145.1 Candidatus Uhrbacteria bacterium
ATATAGAAAGACAAGGGAATTATGACAAAGGTGTTGATGTTACGGCTGAAATATCGCCGCCGAATTCTCATGAGTAGCGGAGCAAAGGAAACCCCGCATGAAAAAAACCGACCCGTTAGGGGCAGTTTTTTGAGTGCGGGGAGGACGTCATTATGACCCGGCTGGGGCTCGAACCCAGGACCCTCTGCTTAAAAGGCAGATGCTCTACCAACTGAGCTACCGGGTCTTAGAAAAATTTTAAATTTAAAATTAAAAATTTTTAAATTGAAATCCATGTTTGTAGCGGGGAGGGGATTCGAACCCCTGACCTCCAGGTTATGGGCCTGGCGAGCTGCCAACTGCTCTACCCCGCGTCGTTTAAATGGTTTTATCTGCACTTGCTCGGAAATAAAAATTAATTTTTCTTTCACCCGTTCGCCTGATAATAAAAAATAACCAATGGCGGTTAATAAAATTATAGCAAAAATAAAAAAAAATGTTAATTACAGTTTAATACTTTTTAGCAAAAAAGTCAAGAATTTGTTATAATTTAACCAATAGCCAATTTGTTAATAAAAATAAATAATATAGAAATATGGATAAAATTTTATGGCATAATTTGCCGGAAAAAGAAGCTTTTGAATTGCTTAAGACTAGTAAAAAGGGATTAACCCAAAAAATAGCTGAAAAGAGACTAAGAAAATACGGCCCCAACAAGTTGCCGGAATCAAAAAAGGCGCCTTGGTTTTTTATTTTATTTTCCCAATTCAAAAGCCCTTTGATTTATATTTTATTAATTGCCGCTGTCGTGACTTTTTTTCTTAAAGAGTATGTTGATATGTGGGTTATTTTAGCCGCAGTATTGATAAATACATTGGTCGGTTTTGTACAGGAAAATAAGGCGGAGAAAACATTGGCGTATTTACACGAAATTGTTAAATATAAGGCTAAAGTATTCAGGGATGGCAAAGAAATTATAATTGATCCCAGTGAATTGACAATAGGCGATGTTGTTTTAGTTGAAACAGGAGACAGGATTCCGGCGGATGGTCGGCTTTTTGAATCTAGTGATTTGCAAGTTAATGAAGCGGCTTTGACAGGAGAATCCTTGCCGGTTAATAAAGAATTAGGGGTTTTAGATAAGGGAACTAATGTGGCGGAGAGAGCAAATTTTGTTTTTATGGGAACTTCTGCGACAAGAGGGCGGGGAAAATTTATTGTGACAGATGTCGGGTTGAAAACACATATAGGAGAGATAGCTTCATTACTTAAAGAAACAAAAGAAGAAGACACCCCCTTGCAACTTAAATTATCAAGCTTCAGCAAGAAATTAGGCATTTTGGTTTTAGTTCTTTGTTTGTTTATTTTTGGGGTGGGAATTATATTGGGCCATGAGGTGCTTGAAATGTTTGAAACAGCAGTAGCTTTGGCAGTAGCTGCTATACCCGAGGGTTTATTAGTTTCCGTTACTATTATTTTAACAGTTGGTATGCAGAGAATTTTAAAACAAAAAGCTTTGGTGCGGCGTTTAGTAGCCGCAGAAACATTGGGCTCTACTTCTGTTATTTGCACTGATAAAACAGGGACTTTAACTGAAGGTAAGATGATGGCAGCTTATTTATTGACCGGTCAATGCGATTTAAAAAACGATTTGGTTAATTTTGGAGATAAAAAAATAAATAATAATAATTTGCCTGATCATTATCTTTTATTGACAATCGGGGCTGTATGCAATAATGCGATTAGCAGTAATCATGAAAAAGGATTTAAAGAAGATTTTATTGGCGATCCTACAGAAATAGCATTATTAAAAGCAAGCATTGAATCAGGCCTTGATTACGAAAGACTTAGAGAAAAATTTTCAAGGCTTGATGAAATACCGTTTAGCACAGAGATAAAATTTATGGCTACTTTAAATAAGAAAGACGAAGAAAATAATGTTATTTATTTGAAGGGAGCGCCGGAAAGAGTTTTGGACTTTTGCTCGTCGGTTTTAATAAACGGCAAAGAAGAAAAAATTACTAAAGAAAATAAGAAGAAAATTTTAGAAAACTTTAATAAATTGACTTCGCAAGGCTTGAGAGTTTTGGCAGTTGCTTATAAAACAGCAGAAAAAGATAAGGGAGAACTAAAAGATGATGATTTGCATGATTTTGTTTTTGTGGGCGTTTTTGCTTTAAAAGATCCCTTGCGTAAAGAAGCTAAAGTGGCAATACATTTATGCAAGCAGGCTGGCATCCATCCTGTGATTATAACAGGCGATCATCGTTTGACAGTTAAAGCCATTGCCAAAGAGATCGGTTTGGATGCCAAGGATGAAAATATTATAGAAGGAAGCGAGCTTGATGATTTAAGCGACGATGAATTGAAAGAAAAAGTTAAGGAAGTCACTATTTATGCCCGTGCCTTGCCTAAACATAAATTGAGAATAGTAGATGCTTGGCAGGCTAATGGCGAGGTCGTGGCTATGCTAGGCGATGGAGTTAATGATGCCCCGGCTTTAAAGACATCTGATATTGGAGTGGCTTTGGGTTCTGGCACTGATGTAGCCAAAGAAGCATCTGATATAATTTTACTTGATGATAATTTTAAAACAATAGTTGGAGCCGTAAAACAGGGCAGAATTGTTTTTGATAATATAAGAAAAGTAATTGTTTTTCTTTTGGCTAATACTTTTTCGGAAATGGTTTTAATTTTAGGCGCTTTGGCTTTTGGTTTGCCTTTGCCGATTACAGCTTTACAGATTTTATATATAAATATTATTGCCGATGGTTTTCCTAATGTTGCTTTGGCGTTTGAACCGGGTGAAGAAGATATTATGAAACAGAAAGTCAAAAAGAAAGACCGCTCAATTTTAAATCAAGAGATGAAAGTTATCATATTTATAATAGGTATTTTGACTGATTTGATTATTTTTGGACTTTTTATTTATTTGCTTGGTGTTGTAGGTGATTTGCGACATATCCAAACTTTGATATTTACGGTTTTAGCTGTAACGGCTTTGATGTATGTTTTTAGCTGTAAAAGTTTTCGCAAGTCGATTTGGCAAATTAATATTTTTTCCAATAAATATCTAAATATCGCAATTCTTCTGGGTCTTGGCTGCCAGCTTTTTGCTTTATATGTGCCTTTTATGAGAGATGTTTTAAATTTAACTTTTTTAACTTGGGGCGATTGGATAATTATTTTAGTTATAGCTTCAATAAGGATGTTTGCTATTGAAGCGACTAAATACGTTTATATTTTAAAAGAAAAAAGAGAATTTGATTGATGGCATGAAATTTTTAGTCTTGTTTTGGTTTAATAACAATGTTAAAATTTGGGAATTATGAAAGCATTATTAAAAAAAATAATACCTAAAGCATTAATTTTGAGTTTTCATAAATTGGAAGCTATTTTAGCTAATTATTTTTACGCTTTTCCTTCAAGAAAAATAATTGTTATTGGCGTGACAGGCACTAATGGCAAGTCAACGACTTGCAATTTGATCGCTAAAATTTTAGAAGAAAGCGGAGCTAAAATTGGTTTAATGACTACGGTAAATTTTAAAATAGCGGATAAAGAATGGCTTAATGATACGCATATGACAATGCAAGGCAGGTTTTTTTTGCAAAAAATGCTAAGCCAAATGGTTAAAGCCGGCTGCAAATATGCCGTGATAGAAACTTCTTCTGAAGGCATTATGCAAAATCGGCATTGGGGAATACGTTATGACGCGGCTGTTTTTACCAATTTGACTCCTGAACATATTGAAGCCCATGGCTCTTTTGAGAATTATAAAAAAGCCAAAGGAGAGCTTTTTGCGGCTTTGGCAAAATTCCCTCGTAAAAAAATCGCCAGTCAAGAAATACTGAAAGCTTCAGTTGTCAATCTGGATGATCAGCATTGGCAATATTATTTTAATTTTCCGGCTGATAAAAAATATGCTTATGCCATAAATTATGTCAGTAAGTTGCCAGAGGCCAGAACTTTAAAAGCAGGGGATATTAAGCTTTCAATCAATGGCACATTTTTTCGGGTCGGGTCAGAAGATTTTAAAATTAACATGATCGGCAAATTTAATGTTTATAATTGTTTGGCGGCTGTTTGTATAAGTTTGCATTTTGGTTTGAATTTAAATCAATGCAAACAAGCGCTAGCTAAATTTTCTGGCGTTAGCGGGAGAATGGAATTGATTAAAGAAGGCCAGGATTTTACTGTCTTAGTTGATTATGCTCATGATGCAGCTTCTTTTGAAGGATTATTCAATACTTTAAAAATGTTTGAAAAAAATAGAATTATTCATGTTTTTGGTTCTGCGGGCGGAGTGCGAGACCATTCCAAACGCCCTGTCTTGGGCCGGTTATCAGGCAAATACGCTGATATAACAATTGTGACTGATGAGGATTCTTATGAGGAGCCGACAGAAAAGATTTTAAATGAGATTGCGGCTGGGGTGTTAGAGACTGGCAAAGTTGAGAATGAAAATTTATTTAAAATAGCCAACCGTCGCGAAGCGATTAAATTTGCCTGCCAAATAGCAAAGACTGGGGATTTAGTTCTAATTACTGGCAAGGGAACAGAACAAAGCATTAAATCTGGAGGTAAAATTACGCCGTGGGATGATAGAATGGTTGCCAGGGAAGTATTGAAGGAATTATGAATTATGAATTTTAAATTTTAAAAATCGCTTTTCAAATAAAAAAGAGCCTTAGCATTTTGCCTTGGCTCTTATTTTCACTTGGCAGTTTTTTTCTAGAAGAACTTCGGGGTCTGAAGGAATTCCATCTATTAAAATTTCCATTTCACCTTTTTGGATTTTTAATATTAGACTTGGTGGATAAACAAGTTTTACTTCTATGCCTTTTTGAAATGCACAATCTTTTCCGTCAACATTAACTTTAATCCATTCTAGATCTGCCATTTGTCCCTCCTCTTATGATTTTTGTTTATTTTAACATTTTTTTATTGAAAGTCAAGATTTGTTTCCGTTGTTTTTGTAAAGAGTTAATTATATGTTTTTTAATCGGTACAATTGGTAAATTTTCAATCGGAACCGGCAGGCGGAAGCGCCAGTTGCGGTCACCTTTCATTTTTTCAGTGCCAGGTTTATTAATTCGATTTGGAATTAACAGCCAATCTTGAATCGGGACAATTACTACTTGTGAGGGGGAGCGTAAAAGAGCGTCTCTCAGCCGTTCTGCTAGAATTTTTTTGCTTCCTGAATATTTGATGCCTAGCTTTTTACAAAGGGCTTGTTTTTCAGCCATGGTTAAAAGTTTAACATAACTAATAAGGGGTTCTGTGTCATGGGTTGAAGTATAAGCGTAAGTGTTTGGCTTGTAGGATTTAATATTGGCATAAATTGGTTCAAAAGATTTTCTTTTTTCATTATAGGCAAATCTTAACATGCGGATGCCTGGCACTTTAAGTTTTTTTAGCCCGGTTCTTAATCCTTTTAGACGATCTCCGGCGTCTTCAGCAAATATTTCCAATCCTGTTTTATGCGCGTAATTTATTATTCGTGAAAGAGCATAAAACCCTGGGCCTTTAAGAAACTTATCTTTTTGGGGATCCTTCGGATCCATAGCCCCGTAATAATAAAAACCCTTACCATGATCGAGCCTAATTCTGTCATGAAGCTGGTTTAAATAGCGGATCCTTAATCTCCATAATTTTATTATATTAGACCATTGTTTGCGATTTTGCCAATTGTAAAGCGGATGCCCCCAGATTTGCCGTCCAAAATGAGCTTTGGCAGTATTGGGGACCCCGGAAACCCTTAGCATGCGCCCATTAGCTTTTAAGGCAAAAGATTTTTGATTGGCCCAGACTAGCGGGCTTTGCAAAGGCAAATAATAAGACATATCGCCAATGATTGAAATGCCTAATTTTTTGCTTTTTCTTTTAAGCTCAAAAAAACTTTGATGGGCTTGGCATTGTTCAATGAGGTGTCTCTCATAATTGTTAGCCAGTTTTTTTTGCCATTTTGCCATGGCTTTTATTTGGCGCTGCCTGATTGGCAGGGGCCATTTTGTCCAGTTATCAGTTTTAAAATGATCGCGTAAAGCGCAAAAAAGCGCGTAATCATCAAGCCAATCATTGTTTTTTGCAAGAAAGTTTTTTTTAAATAGCAAGGGGATAGGTTGTTTTTTTTCGTTGTTAGTTAAAAATTTGGGATCCAGGCCTATGCCATAACCGCGATAAGGAGAAGCGGCGCGCAGTTTTTTGGAGCCTGGCGCCAAATGAGTCTGGCTTAGAGGCAGCATTTGCCAGGCTGATTGGCTCGTTTTTTTAAGCCAATTTAAAAAAATAAGCCCGTCCTTGAATGTCCCGTTTTTATTTGAAAATTGGCGTTTGCTTTTTAATGAAAAAATCGGCACAGCCGTGCCTATTATTTTTGGTTTTTTTTTAGGAATGTTTTTCATTATATATAATTATAAAAATTAAAATTATTTTTTTTAATAAATTTTTACAAGTTGGCATTTATTTGCGCCCATGTTATAATTATAGCATGAAAATACTATTTATTTCCGCTGAAGTAGCTCCTTATATGAAAGTCGGCGGATTATCACAAGTAATGTATTTTCTGCCCCGTTCACTTAAAAAGCTCGGTCATGATGTGCGTATTTTTACTCCGCTTTATGGCTCATCGCGAGGGCTGGAAAATAAAAAATTAAAAATGCGTTTAGCCCAGTTAAATGTCCCTGTGAATGGCAAGGATAATGGTTTTTTGATTTGTAATGTGAAATATTTAGCTGGCGATGAAAAAACAGCCAGCGTTTATTTTTTAGAAAATAGGGAATATTATGAATTGCGGGCTAATGCTTTTGGTTATGCTGATGATCATATCCGTTTTGCTTTATTATGTAAAGCTTGCCTTGAGTGGCTGATTAAAGAAAAAAAGAAATGTGCTAAAGGCTGGTGGCCGGATGTTATTCATTGCCATGATTGGCATGCTTCTTATTTTATAGATTTAGCAAAAAATACGGAGCGTTATAATAAGATTATTGATAAAACACCGGTTCTTTTAACAGTTCATAATTTTAAATACCAAGGAAACTGGGATTTTAAATATGTGCCAAAGGAACAGCAGGATAATGGTTTTTCAAAGCTTGCCTCCCTGACCTCGCCTGAATTGCAAAAGCAAAATGCTTTAAAGCGCGGTTTGCTTTTCGCAGATGCTATTACTACTGTTAGCCCCCAGCATGCTTTGGAAGTTTTGACTCCGGAATATGCAGAAGGTCTTGAAGATGCTATTTGCCAGGTCCGTGGGAAATTGAGCGGCATACTTAATGGTATTAATGTTGACGAATTTAATCCTTGGAAAGATCAGTCACTTAAAAAACGTTTTTCTAAAAAAAAATTTATTAAGGCTAGGGCAATTAATAAGGCAGATTTACAAAATGAATTTGGCCTGCAAATCGATCCTCATAAGCCTTTATTGGCTTTTGTAGGAAGGTTAACAACGCAAAAGGGCCTTGATTTAGTGATTGAAGCTCTGTCTCATTTGTTAGAGGAACATAAAGATATACAGTATATTTCTTTGGGTAGCGGCGATGAAAGGTTTAAAAATGCTTTAATAGATTTAAAAAAGAAGTTTCCCGAACAAATCGCTTTGCATCTTTCGTCTGATTTTAATCTTCCGAGAAAAATTTTTGCCGGAGCTGACATTATATTAATGCCAAGCGCTTTTGAGCCAGGAGGCATAGTTGCTCTTGAGGCGCAGCGTTATGGGGCTGTTCCCTTGGTGAGAAAAACAGGCGGGTTAGTAGATATTGTTAATGATTTTGATCCTGTTAGTAAAAAGGGCAATGGGTTTTCTTTCACCCAAAAAACTCCCTGGGCGCTTTATGACACTATAATCAGAGCGCTTACAATCTATAAACAAAAAAAGATTTGGTATGCTTTGGTTAAAAATTGTCTTAGTCAGGATTTTTCTTGGGACCATGCGGCTAAAGAGTATGAGGATTGGTACCTTCATAATATAAAAAAAAGAAGCCAAATTTCGTTGATTTATTCAATTTGGAGAAAGATTATTAAAGAAAATGGGATCAAAAAATCAAAATAATATTGATTATACCGACCATCATTTATGGTTTGAAAAATTCCGGAAAAGCACGGAATATAAAAGGCTGAAATATCGCCCGATTGCTTATTTTTGCGCTGAATATGGATTGGAAGATAATTTGCCTATCTTTGCTGGCGGCCTTGGGATCTTGGCGGGAGATGTAATCAAAGAGGCCAGTGATCAAAAATTGCCTTTTGTTGCCATTGGCTTATATTATCACCAAGGCTATATTTGCGGAGACAAGTCTCTTGATCTTGCTGTTTGTGAAGATTTGCCGCCTGACCAGGCTGGATTAGCTCCTGTTTTAGAAAGAAAAAATAAACCGTTGATTATTAAGGTGCCGATACAGGACAGGGATGTGCTGGTTCAGGTTTGGGAAAAGAAATTAAATGGAGTCAGCTTATTTTTATTGGATACTAATATTAAGGAAAATGCTTCAAATGACCGCCGCATTACTGACCGTCTTTATGTTAGCGATAAAGAGACAAGGCTTAAGCAGGCTATGATATTAGGCATTGGCGGGCTAAGGTTGCTAGAAGCCTTAAAAATTCATCCTATAATTTATCATATAAACGAAGGCCATTCTGCAATGCTGGCGTTTGAACTGATTTATCACCAAATGAAAGAAAGGCAATTGGCTTTTGACGCCGCCATACAGTTTGCCCGGCGCCGCATGGTTTTTACCAACCATACTTTGGTTCCGGCCGGCAATGAGGTTTTTAGCAATGATTTGGCGGCTTTGCTTTTGGGAAAATACGCGCAATCTTTGGGCGTGCCTGCCTCAGAATTGGTTAAGAGCGGCTTGGTTCAGGAGTCAAGCATTTTTTCTCTGACCATGGTCTCGTTGCGTTTAACAGGGATTATTAATGCCGTAAGCAAGTTGCATGCCCAAAAAGCCAAAGAAATTTGGGCTGATCATCCGATGGCAGGCATTACCAATGGCGTTCATATAAAAACTTGGGACATGTTAAAAATTGATTCATCTGATCCAAAAGATCTTTTTTTCGCTCATCAAAAAAGAAAAAAACTTTTGCTTGATTTTATAAAAAAACAAACTGGTCAAGATTGGTCGTTAGATCATTTGCTTTTGGGCTGGGCCAGAAGATTTGTTTCCTATAAGAGGCCGATAGCTTTGTTTGAGAATCTGGAAAAAATAAAGTCTATTGCCATGGATTTGAAACAGCCGGTAAAAATAGTTATGGCTGGTCGGCCCCATCCCGACGATGAAGAAGGAGTCGCTTTATTTAAAAAAGTTAAAGCTTTAGCTGACACAGAATTAAAAGGCATTTTGGTTCATTTGCCAAATTATAATATTGAAATGGCTAAATTGCTGACAAGCGGCTGTGATGTTTGGCTAAATACGCCAATTTTAGGCTTTGAGGCTTGCGGCACGTCTGGCATGAAGGCGTCTTTGAATGGTGTTTTGCCTTTTTCAACCAAAGACGGCTGGGTTCATGAAATTGATATGTACGGCAAAGGCTGGATTATGGGCAGTGATAATATTGCGGCAGATTCATTGGAAATTTTAGAAAAACAAATCGTGCCAATGTATTATGAACGGGATAAAAATAACATCCCCTTGCAATGGGCTGAAAATATGAAAAATTGCCGCCAGATGATAATGAATGATTATTGCGCAACCAGGATGTTAAGGGAATATATAAAGACTTTATATTTGTAAGATTGTAAATTATATAAAATAAAAAAAGAGCCACGGCACTGCCACGGCTCTTTTGAATTTTAAAGCATTTCTTTTTTGACAAAGCGGACACTGATGCCAGCTGCTTTTACGATCTGAATGCCGTTTTGCGGATAAACGTCTTCTAATACAACTAAATTTTCAATGCCTAGGCCGGCAATTATTTTGGCGCAAACTTCACATGGTTCAGAAGTGACGTATATGGTCGCGTTTTTAGTTGAACTGCCGACACCGGAAATTAGCATTTTGTTCAAAGCCATCCATTCAGCATGGATTGCCCGACAACGTTCTATTTGGCTGCCTGAAGGAATATTCTCCTGTTCGCGCAAACAGCCAACTTGGCTGCAGAGTGGCTGGCCCGGAGCTTGGGCATTAAAACCATAAGAAACAACATTGTCATCTTTGACAATAACACAGCCGAAGCAACGAGTTTGACCAATAAAATAGCCTTTTTCATCTCGCAGATATTGCCCATCAGGTCCTTTTTGGCAGCCACGGACACAGTTAGAGCGCATTGAAGCAGCAATAGCCATTTTCATATAAAAAATATCTTGCTGCTGAATTTGGCGTTCATATTCTTCAGTGCCTTCTTTAATCTCCTTTAATCCTGTTGAACCAAATCCTCCAGTACCGCGCAAGGTTTTGGGTAGTTCGTTAACTTGTTCAAGTATAGGGATTTGGACTTCAGAAAAAATTAATTGGGCAATTCTCATGCCTTTTTCAATTTTGAATTGTTTCTGGCCACGATTACGCAGGAGGATGCCAGCCTCGCCGCGGAAATCAGGATCAATTGTGCCAGGGCTATTGGATAATTCGATGTCATATTTGGAAGCCAGACCGCTTCTGGGTCGGACTTCGCATTGGATTGGCCAGGGAATAGCAAAAGTAACGCCAATGCCAATAAGAACACTTTCACCTGGCTCTAAAACAAAGGGTAGCTCGTCAATTGGTTTTCGGTTCTTTTTATCCATTACCCTGAAAGCATAAACATCATAACCCACGGTGCCATTGCTGGCCCGTTCTGGTATTTGCGCGTCAGGCTTAATTTTTTGAACAAAAATTTTCATTTTTTCGCCTCCTTTTATAATTTTCAAACAACAACTCTGTTATTTAAATTAACCTTAAAATCAAATGGTTGTCAAGATTATTTGGGCGATTTTTTGATTGGCAGTGTTTTGCTGTTGTTTTGCCTTTTAAAAAGGAGAGGAATGCCAATCAAAAAATCGCCCCAAATCACTTTTTTGAGGAAACCTTGACGAGTGTTATTTTCCTTAAATAATGAGTCGGAGTTATTTGTCAGGCTGGTAAATTTTTGCTAAAATAATAATAAGAATTAAGGATTAAGGATTAAGTTATGGACAGGTATATTATAATCCATTACGGCGAGATTTATTTAAAAGGCGGCAACCGCAAGTTTTTTGAGGATAAATTAATAAGCAATATTAAATTAGCCCTGAAAGATTTAGGGGAAATTAAACTTCGTTTGATTTCGGGCAGGATTATCATTGAATTTAATAAAAAATGGCCTTGGGATTTTGTTAGGGAAAAATTGCTTAAAGTTTTCGGCCTTGAATATTTTGCATTAGCCTGGAATTCAGCACAGGATATAAAAGAAATTGAAAAAGATTTATATAAGCTGGTTAAAAATAGAAAATTTAAAACATTCAG
>DSBA01000032.1 GCA_011046145.1 Candidatus Uhrbacteria bacterium
TTTAAAAATACAATTGAATGGTTAAATTTCTATAACTATGAAAGGATTCATTTATCCATTAATGGATTAACTCCACATGAAAAATTTATTAAAAGTGTTACCCTTGACTGTTAACTATACAGAGGAGAGTCTGTTAATGCCATAAAAAATGGTTAAACAGTAAATATAGCATTATTAGCTTTTTAGTCTCCATGTTTTTTGCTATTTTTCAAATAATAGATATCGTGATATAATAATTTTAATAATTGTTAATTCATATTTTCCTAATTTTAAATATAGGGATAATTTAAATATGGCAAAAAATAAGCGTTAAAGGCTTTAAAAGCGCTTATTATCGCTGTTTTAACTGTTTTAAATTTTAAATTTTTCATATGTCCAAAATCATGGTTGAAGTTTCAGCCCGCCATTGCCATTTGACTAAGGAGCATGTTGAAAAGTTATTTGGCAAGGGCTATCAGCTGAAAATTTTAAAAATGGTCTCCCAGCCAGGGCAGTGGGCTTCAAAAGAAGAAATAAAAATAAAAGGCCCAAAAGGGGAATTAAAATTGCGCATAGTGGGGCCGGCCCGTTCTGCGACCCAAGTTGAGCTTTCAGTGACTGAATGCTACCGTTTGGGCATTAAGCCTGTTTTGCGCGTTTCAGGCGATATAAAAAGCACTCCTGGCGCTTTTTTAATCGGGCCCAAAGGCAGGATTAAAATCAATCAGGGCGTTATAGTTGCCCAGCGCCATGTGCATTTATCCCCAAGCGAATTAAAAAGTTTAAAATTGAAAAAAGGCAAGTTGGTTTCAGTGAAAATTAAAGGACCGCGGGGCTTGGTTTTTAATAATGTTATTGTCCGTTCCGGAGAAGGCCATAAAAAATCATTTCAGATTGATACTGATGAGGGCAATGCTTGCGGCTGGGCGCCGGGGATGAAAGGGGATTTAATTAAATAGGATATCGGAACCGCTAATTTTTTCACTAATTTACACGAAATTTATGAAACAGCAATTCGCTAAAGTAAAAGTTTTGTTGCCGGGTTATTTTAAATGGCTCGGGTTGGGCAGAGATAAATTTAAGGCCAGTTCAACCGTAACTTTAATTCAGGATAACGGAGTAAATATTTTGGTTGATACAGGCAATCAAGAGGTGGAAAAAAAACTGGTCGCTGCCTTAAAAAAACAAGGTTTAACGCCTGAAGATATTAATTATGTTATTTTAACGCATCATCACCTTGATCACACGGCTAATAATCATTTATTTAAAAAGGCTATTATTACTGACTGGCTTACTAGTTATAAAAAAGACAAATTTATTATTGATTTTGATATGGTCAAAAAAGGCCAAAAGAAAATTTCACCTAATGTTTATATAAAAAGTACGCCAGGCCATGTCAAGGATGAAGGCAGTGTTATTGTTGCTGCTAAAGACGGTATAATAGCAATTGCCGGAGATTTATTTTTTAATGATCAGGCTGAACGAGATATTTTTGTCCATGACAAAAAGGATTTTCAAAGAAGCCGCAAGGAGCTTATAAAATTAGCTGATTATATTGTGCCGGGACATGGAGGGATGTTTAGGGTAAAGAAATAGGTAATGCAAATTGCTTTCAGCTTTAAATTAAAGGCTAAATTTTAAATTTGAAATTTCAAATCAAAGGCTAAATAAATTAATTTTAAATTATATCATTTAAAATTGAATTAAAATTTAGTCTTTAAAATTTTAAAATTATAAAATATGCAAAAAAAATACATCTTAGTTATCAATGCCGGTTCAGCGACTTTGAAGTTTAAGATTTTTGAAGCTGCTGATTTGAAATTAGTCAGAGAAGGCATTGTGGAGCGCATTGGCTTAATGAATTCATTTATTAAAATCGGGGAGACAAAAGAAATTTACGAAGTGGAAAGCCATGAACAGGCTTTTAAATTGGTTTTGAGCAAAATTGAAGACTTGCAGCAAGATATTGTTTTAGTCGGCCATCGGGTGGTTCATGGCGGCGAAGAATTTAGCCAGCCGGTTTTAATCACAAAAAAAATATTTAATAAGCTGCAGAAATATAATAAACTGGCGCCATTGCATAATCCGGTTAATTTAAGCTGCATTAAAGCCAGCAATAAATACCTGAAAAATACGCCTGATGTTGCGGTTTTTGACACGGCTTTTTACCAGACTTTGCCGCCTTATGCCTATATTTATGCTATTCCCTTGAAATATTACCAGCGCAATAAAATCCGGCGCTATGGGTTTCATGGCATTTCTCATCAGTATATGGCTGAAAAAGCCGCTTTATCGCTTAAAAAACCGCTGGATAAATTAAATTTGATTACTTGCCATCTTGGCTCGGGTTGTTCTATCAGCGCAATTAAAAAAGGCAAGGCAGTTGATACTTCCATGGGTTTTACGCCATTGGAAGGCTTAGTCATGTCAACCAGAAGCGGCACGATTGATCCGGCAATCCCCCTATATTTGATGCGTAAATTTAAGATGAAAGAAGACGAGGTCAATGATTTGTTAAATAAGCGTTCCGGGCTTTTTGGCTTATGCGGCTCAATGGATATGAGAGAAATTTTAGTTAAGTCAGGCTATAATGTGCCAGGCTTTGAATTAAAAGGTCGTTTGGCTAAAAGGGAAAAAGAAATAGGGAAATTGACATTGGATATTTTTATTTATAAGATAAAAAAACATATAGGCGCTTACGCTTATATTTTGGGCTCGGTTGACGCTTTGGTTTTTTCCGGAGGCATTGGAGAAAGGAGCCAGATAATCAGGCGTTTGGTTTTGAAAGATTTGCCCAAAATAAAAACTTTGGTTATTTCGGCCAATGAGGAATTAATGATCGCGGTTCAAGCCAAGAAAATAATCAGCCAATAATAAGACTCACGGGTAAATTCGCGGATCAGGCAGAGAGTTTAAATTTTTAATTGTATCCCAATGGAAAATAATAAAAGAAAAATAAGTTTGCTGGGCAAATGCCTGATTTTTATAGGGTTGCTTGTTTTTTTAGGCGGAATTTTTAGCGGAGTTAATAATGTTTTTGCCCAGCCAGAGGAGGGAGAATATCAATTTGAACCAATATTTGAAGCCAACGGCGTTTACGGGCCGCAAGGCCTGCAATTAGCGGCTTTGTTGGAAAATCGCGGCTTGAGTTTTTCTTTGGTTGCGATTGCGGGTTTATTGGACGGAGTCAATCCTTGCGCTATTGGCATGCTGATTTTACTTTTAGGCTATTTGCTGGTTTTCGCCCATGTGCCCAAAAGGATGGTTAAATTGGGCTTGATTTATATTGTTACAATTTTTATTACTTACTTTTTGATTGGCGTGGTTTTTTCCCATCTAATTTATAATCTTTTGGTTTGGCCATTGTATCAGGAAGTCGGCCATATTATTAAATATGGGCTTGTGGCATTGATTTGGACAGCAGCCCTGATTAACATTAAAGACGTCTTTTTTTACGGCAAATGGTTCAGTTTGGGTGTTTTCAAAAATGAAACTCCGTTTTTAATGCGTTTGATTAAAAAAGTGGATTGGCAGGCCACGATTTTATTAGGCATTACAGTGACAATATTTGAATTGCCCTGTTCCTTGCCTTTATATGTGGGCGCTATTGCGATTATGACCGAAGCGTTCAGTTATCTTAAGACATTGGAATACTTGTTGGTTTATAACCTAATGTTTGTGACCCCTCTTATTATTGTTTTTGCAATTTTGGTCAAAACCCATCATATTTTTGAAGCCAAAGATATCCAGGAGCGGTCTAATAAATGGATGAAATTATCAATGGGGCTGGCGCAGATTCTGATTGGGATCGGGCTTCTTCTAATTTAAAATCTTAAGCATTAAAT
This sequence comes from Candidatus Uhrbacteria bacterium, assembly GCA_011046145.1. Classification (GTDB taxonomy): domain Bacteria; phylum Patescibacteriota; class Patescibacteriia; order CAIXNZ01; family CAIXNZ01; genus DSBA01. The sequence goes on from DSBA01000032.1 coordinate 3,825, forward strand.
CCTAAATTCTAAACAATATCTAAATCTAAAATTCTAATGTTCAAAACTTGAGTTTTGCATTTAGAAAATTAAAATTTGTTTAGGGTTTAGAGATTAGAATTTAGAGTTTTTTTATGATTAAAAAATTACTTAACGGAGAATCAAGGACAATTACCAGCGCGGCAATTATAATCGGAGCGGCTTCATTGGCAAGCCGTTTTTTGGGTATTATTAGGGATAGGATTTTGGCCGGCGAATTTGGCGCAGGCGATATATTGGATACTTACTATGCTGCTTTTCGTATCCCTGACCTGGTTTTTAATCTTTTGGTTTTGGGCGCTCTTTCAGCTGGATTTATTCCGATTTTTACCCACTATCTTCAGCTGGACAAACAAAAAGCCTGGCGGCTTGCCAATCAAATTATAAATATTTTGCTTATATCTTTATTTGTTATTTGCGGCATATTATTTGTTTTTGCGCCCTGGCTGATGAAGTTGATTACGCCTGGTTTTGGGCCTGAAAAAATGAAACTGGCTATTGATCTGACCAGAATTATGTTTTTAAGCCCGATTTTGCTGGGCCTTAGCTCGGTTTTTGGAGGTATTTTGCAGTCATTTAAAAGGTTTTTGGTTTATTCTCTGGCTCCGATTTTATATAACATAGGCATTATTATCGGCGCTTTGGTTTTTGTTAAATTTTGGGGCATTTACGGTTTGGCTTGGGGCGTTGTTTTAGGCGCTTTTTTGCATTTATTAATTCAAATACCGACTTCAATTTATTTAGGCTTCCGCTATCAGTGGATTTTGGATTTTAAAAGCCAAGGCTTGAAAAAAATTTTTAAAATTATGGTGCCCAGGACTTTGACTTTGGGCATTACGCAGGTTAATTTTATTGTTATTACAATAATAGCTTCAACCTTGGCAGCAGGATCTTTGGCTGTTTTTAATTTAGCTAATAATCTGCAGCTTTTTCCTGTTGGTATTTTTGGCATTTCTTTTGCCATTGCAGCTTTTCCCAGCCTTTCAGCTCTGGCTTTAAAAGAGAACAAAAAAGAATTCATTCATAGCTTTTCAAATACTACCCGGCAAATTTTATTTTTTATAATTCCAGCTTCGGCTTTGCTTTTAGTTTTGCGCGCCCAAATTGTCCGCGTTATTTTGGGTACGGGTAATTTTACCTGGGAAAATACGATTTTAACCATGGAATGCCTGGCCATGTTTTCTTTTTCATTATTTGCTCAATCTTTGATCCCTTTGCTTTTACGCGGTTTTTATGCCTTTCAAAAAGCTGTCACTCCTTTTGTTATCGGTGTTTTTACTATAGCCGCAAATATTATTTTGAGCTTAATTTTAACCAAGCCCTTTCATTTGTTTGGCTATTACTTTGATTTGGGAGTGATTGGCCTGGCCCTGGCTTTTACTTTGGCGAATATTTTTTATTTTATTGTTTTATGGCTGTTTTTAAGGCTGATGGCAGGCAATTTGGATGAAATTCGCATAATTTGGTCTGTTTTGAAAATATCAGTCGCTACTTTGGTTATGGCAATTGTGACGCAGTTTATGAAATTCGGCATTGAGCCATATTTTGGCACGCAGACTTTTGTTGGTATTTTTTTGCAGGGTTTTATCGCGGGAATGGCAGGCATAGCGGTTTTTATTGTTGTTGGCCTGGCTTTGCGTTCGCAAGAAATGCATACTTTTATAAATTCCATAAAGAGAAAATTGTTTAGAAAAAAAGAAAATTATCCGGAAATGGGCATTGACGAAAATGTGAAAAACTAATTAGGAAAATTTTTTAGGCTTAGCCTGGATTAGTTTTAGACAGCGTTCTAAAAAGAGCGTTTTTTTATTAAACGCTTCGTGTTGCGTCGGTTGATTAATGTTTAATTTTTTGTTAGAATAATTGCATATGAACCAAGAAAACATACGTAATTTTTGTATAATCGCGCGCATTGATCAGCCGCCTTCACATAAAGCTTCGGCAGCCGGGACTCAGAATCTTAATGTTTAATTTATGGAACAATCTTTAATACGTAATTTTTGCATCATTGCTCATATTGATCATGGTAAGTCAACGCTGGCTGACCGTTTTTTGGAATTGACAGGTACTATTGAAAAAAGGAAAATGAAAGAACAAATTTTGGATTCAATGGAACTGGAAAGGGAAAGGGGCATTACCATAAAACTGCAGCCGGCGCAGATGATTTACTCTGCTGAAATTTCAAATAAATCTCAGATTTCAAATCTCAAACCTCAAACCGAATATATTTTAAATCTGATTGATACTCCTGGCCATGTTGATTTTACTTATGAAGTCTCCCGGTCCTTGGCTTGCGTGGAAGGAGCTATTCTTTTAGTTGATGCTACCCAGGGCATCCAGGCCCAGACAATCGCTAATTTATATCTGGCCATAGAGCAGAATTTAAACATTATTCCGGTTATTAATAAAATAGATTTGCCAAACGCTGAAACAGAAAAAACAAAATCAGAAATTGTCAATCTGCTGGGCTGTAAAGAAGAAGAAATTCTTTTGTGTTCAGCCAAAACAGGCGAGGGTGTTTTGGGAATTTTAGATGAAGTAATTAAAAGAGTTCCTCCTCCCTTGGGTCAGGCAGATAATCCTTTCAGGGCTTTGATTTTTGATTCGTTTTACGATGAATATAAGGGGGTAATTGTTTATGTCCGTGTTTTTGACGGCCATTTGGAAAAAAACGAAGATATTTTTATGATGGCAAACAGCGTTAAGGCAGAAGCTTTGGAAATAGGAGTTTTAAAACCTGATTTAAAACCTTTGAATATTTTAGAAACTGGCCAGATCGGATATATTGTCACTGGCTTAAAAGAAGTGGACAAATGCAGAATTGGCGATACGATTACTTTGGCAAATACTAAAGTCAGGGCTTTGCCTGGATATAAAGAAGTCAGGCCAATGGTTTTTGCCGGCATTTTTTGCAAAGAAGGAAGTGAATTTAATAAATTAAGAGAAGCGGTTTATAAATTAAAACTTAATGATTCGGCTTTGTCTTTTGAGCCTGAACATTCCGCGGCTTTGGGCTATGGCTATCGTTGCGGTTTTTTGGGCCTTTTGCATTTAGAAATTTTTCAGGAAAGGTTAAAAAGGGAGTTTAATCTTGATTTGATTGTAACAGTGCCGAGCGTGGCTTACAAAGTAACATTAAAATCAGCCGGCTTAAAAAAAGAATTAGAGGCAAAATTAAAATCACGGGGTGATTTTAACGCAGATGGCTTGGGAGCCAATCAGATCATTATCAAAAGCCCGATAGACTTGCCTGACCAGAATTATGTTGAAAAAATAGAAGAGCCGATGATTAAACTGGATATAGTGACGCCTAAAGAATATATGGGTTCGGTTATGCAGCTGGCTGTTGAAAAACGCGGAGAATATTTAAATACAGAATATCTTTTGTCTGAATCAACAACTGACCAGCGGGTGATCTTACATTATAAAATGCCGCTGGCTTCAATTTTGACTGATTTTTATGACAAATTAAAAAGTTTAAGCTCTGGCTATGCTTCCTTGAATTATGAATTTATCGGTTATCAGCCGGCAGATGTAATCAGGCTTGATGTTTTGGTGGCAGAAGAGCCGGTTGAAGCTTTGGCGACTTTGGTTTATCGCGATGAAGCTTACCGGGTCGGGCGCCAGGTTGTTTCTACGCTTAAGGAAAATTTACCTAAGCAATGGTTTGTGGTAAAATTACAAGCAGCGATAGGCGGAAAAATAATCGCGGCTGAAAGATTGAGCGCTTTAAGAAAAGATGTGACAGCCAAGCTTTACGGCGGTGACGTGACGCGTAAACGCAAGCTTTTGGAAAAACAGAAAAAAGGCAAAAGAAAAATGGCTGAATTAGGCGCTGGCAAGGTTGATATCCCGACAGAAACTTTTTTAAAAATACTTAAACGTTAAATCCTGCCAAACTTACAAATTTCTATACAAATTTTACAAAAGGTTAAATTTTGCTCGCTGTGCTTGTAAATTTTATCTAAATTGAAATTTTTAAAATTTTTTTTAGAGCGCAAAATAAAAGGCGAGTTTGTATTATTTGTAATTTGATTTGTAATTTCGGCGGCTAAATATATGAAATTAAAACGCAATACAATTATAAAATTTGTCTGGGTGGTAGTGGCTTTAATTATAATTTTCACAATGCTGATCTGGACATTGGGGCCGGTCTTTTATTAGTGGGAGGCATGAGGCGGGAGGTATGAGGCACGAGGGTTAAGTTAATTATTCATTTGTATATTCATGGATAAAAAATGGGTTTTAAAAAAGCCGATAAGCTTGGAATTCAAGAAACAATTTCCGGAAATTCCTGGCATAATTTTGCAGCTGCTTTTTAATAGGGGCTTAACCAGCCAGGAAAAAATAGACGGTTTTTTGACCCCTGATTACGGGCAAGATTTACTTGACCCTTTTTTGTTTTCTGATATGGAAAAAGCAGTGGCCAGAATTTATCAAGCGGTTGAAAATAAAGAGAAGATAACAATTCACGGCGATTATGACGCTGACGGAGTGACAAGCTCTGTTTTATTGGCTGATATTTTACAAAAAATGCAAGCGGATTTTAATGTGTATATCCCGCACAGGGAAAAAGAGGGCTATGGCTTAAATGAGAAAACAATCAGGTATTTGGCCAGAAAAAAAACAAATTTGATTATTACAGTTGATTGCGCGATAAGCAATGTGCTGGAAATTGAATCAGCAAAAAAAAGGGGGATCGATGTTATTGTTACTGACCACCATGCAGAACCTATTAAATTGCCAGCAGCTTATGCTATTATTGATCCCAAAGTGAAAAAATGCAATTATCCTTTTTATGATTTGGCTGGAGTCGGCGTGGCTTTTAAACTATCCCAGGCGATTATTGCCAGAGATAAAAAAAATATTTTTCCTGCCGGCTATGAAAAATGGCTGCTGGATTTGGCAGCTATCGGCACAGTAGCTGACGTCATGCCTTTATTGGGAGAAAATAGGATTTTGGTCAAGTACGGCCTTGTTGTTTTGACTAAGACAAAACGTATTGGCTTGCGGTTGCTGGCGGAAAAAGCCGGTATTTTGCCTATTAGAGAAAAAGAATTAATTAATTCGGAAAATATAGGCTTTTCTATTGGTCCAAGGATTAATGCCGCTGGCAGGATGGATCATGCCAATGCAGCTTATGAGCTTCTATTGACAGATGATTATAATGAGGCTCAAAAACTGGCGGCAAGTTTGGAAAAAAATAATTTGCAGCGCCAGCAAGAAACGGAAAAAATAATCCAGGAGGTTAAAAAAGCAATTAAAAAGGCTGGCAGCCGATATTTAATTTTGGTCAAAGGTAATAATTGGCCGTTGGGGATTATTGGCTTGGCCGCAGGCAAATTAAAAGATGAGTTTAATCGGCCGATTTTAATTGTCAGCAAGCAGTTAAGCAGAATTTCAGGCTCTGGACGCAGTATTGATGAATTTGATTTGATTAAAGCATTAAATAAGGTGGCTGAATGTTTTAAAGTTTATGGCGGCCATAGCGGCGCAGCCGGGTTTACTTTAAAAAGCAGAAAATATTTGCCAGTTTTTGAAAAAGATATTTTGAAAATAGCGGAAAAAGAATTAAAAGGCAAAGATTTGCGGCCCAAGATAGAAATTGAAGCGGAATTAAATTTGGCGGATTTAAATTGGGAGCTTTTTGACCAGATTGAAAAATTTGAGCCTTTTGGCACAGCCAATCCCAAACCGCTATTTTTAGTAAAAAGTTTAAAAGTTGAAAGAATAAGGCAAGTTGGTAATGGCAATAAGCACTTAAAATTACTTTTAAAACAGGAAGGCGTTGTTAAAAGTTTTGACGCGATTGGCTTTGGTTTGGGGGGATTTATTGACCAAATTAAATATGGCGATAAAGTTGACGCAATTTGCGAAGTGAATTTGAATGAATTTAACGGAGAGAGAAAGCTGGAATTGAAGCTGGCGGATATTAGAAAAATAAATTAATTTTTAAATTTATGTATCAAACTTCATTATCTGAAGCAGACAAGGAAGAAATAAAAAGAAAGCTGCAAAACAGCGAATTCAGTTCCGAGGAATTTGAGGAAATTATTCCGCTTTTGCCCGAATTAGGTTTGAGCGGCCAGATTTTCGGTTTTGACAGTCCTGACAGCCCGCAGGCTCAAATGGCTACAGATTATATAAAGTACCACTCTAAACTGCCGGCTGATTACGAAAAATTGCCAGTTGAAGAAATTAAGGAAAAGGGGCGATTGCTTTTGGACCCATTATTTAACGATTTGGAAAACCGCAAGGAAATTATTATTCTTTTGGCTCATCATGGTTCAATTGAGTCTTTAGAAATTTTGCAGAATTATTTTGAGATTGCTCAAGCTGAGGAATTGAAATTTTGGACATTTTTGGCCATTGATGAGTGCAAGGCTTTTTTAGAAAGCGATATTATAGAAAGGCCGGTGACTATGATAACGGAATTATGATATGTCTTTGCATAAGGGGAATCAAAAACGGATTTATTTTGAGGGAGCGATATATTTTGTGACGTGCCATACGCAAAATTGGTACAGATTTTTCGAAGAGCCTATTTTTTGCGAGGTATTTATTGCTAATTTAAGATTATGCAAAACAATGCATAAATTTAGCTTATACGCGTTTATTGTGATTTCGCATCATTTTCATCTTTTATTTTTCCCAGGAGATGTGAAAGGATTATCAAAAATAATGCATTTTTTAAAGAGGAATATTTCAAGGTATATTAATTTTATTTTGGGCTACTCATCCGAAGGAGCGATTCATGAATCGCTCCTTCGGATGGAGGAGGAAGTTAATTTGGGGGTACGCGGGAAAATTTTACATAAAAATTTTAATTTCTTACCAGCCAGATCTGATAGGAAATTAAAAAATAAATATAAGGTTTATAGAGGATTGCTTGAAGAACACTGGGAATTCTTGAAAAAATTAAAAAATCAATTTCATGAAAAATATGGTGTTAATCATAAATTTTCCAAATTTCGCTGGCAAAAATCTTTTCGCGACCATTATGTCCGTAATCAGAAAGACTTTGAGGCGCACATTAAATATTCATAATAATCCCTTTAAGCATAAGATCAAAAA
>DSBA01000081.1 GCA_011046145.1 Candidatus Uhrbacteria bacterium
ACAAAAAACTGCTGGGGGCCTCAATGCGCTAGTGCGTATGGTTTATTTGGAGCATTGTTTGGGGCGCTTAGTTCGGCCCCCAGATCCCAGGGAGGGGTGAAAAATGATTAGAGCGTTGATTTTAAAAAAAGTTGTAGCGGGCATAGCCCGCAAGATAAAACCAGCTGTTTGTGAGCGGCTGGTTAAATGCCGTCCCGCAATATGCGGGGCGGGAGTTTATTCAAGATGATGGATGCGGCGCAGGTTATATCTGCGCGATCAGCAGATCAAAAAGCAGCCTTGGTTTAGTGGTGCTGGTTTTAATTTTAAAATCAATGCCAAGCAGCGCCTGATAAATTAATTTTAGTTGTTCAAACGTAAAATTTCTTGCTTGCTGTAAAGCTTTTTGAGCGACAAAAGGATGGATTTTTAGTTCTTTGGTGGCGTTGTCTTTAGTGAGGCTGGGATTGTTTTTTTGTAGGTCTTTAATTAAAAGCAAAATTCTGAATTGGCGAATAAGCATGGAAAGCAAATACATTTTGTCAGCTTCCAGATTAAACTGGTCAGACATGAGTTTTAGGGCCAGTTTTTTATTTTTATTGCCAATGGCATCTACAAGATTAAAGATATTGTCATCAAATTTGTTTTTAACCAGACTTTCAATGTCAGCGATTATGATCTGTTTTTGGGAGCAATAATTAATAAGCTTTTCTATTTCGTTTGACATTTGCCAAAGGTCATTGCCAACTGAGGCAGCCAGAAAATTAATAGCCTGGTTGTTAATTTTTCCGCCCCGGCTTTCAACTTCTTTTTTAAGCCAGCTATTAAGCTCGCTTGGCTTTAAGGGTATAAATTCTTGTGCTAGTTTTTCTTGGGTCAGGCGGTTCCAAAGAGCATTTTTGCTTTTTGATTTGGCCTGGCCTGAATTTTCCCAAAAAACTAAAATATTGTCTTTTTCAGCATCTTGGCCAGCTTGATCTAAAAGTTCAACAATTTTTTTCTGTATTTCTTTAGATTTGTTTTCTGAAATCAAGTTTTTAATAATTATCATTCTTTTGCGTGCCAAAAAAGGCGAGGCTTTGACCTGTTGGCTAAATTCTTCAAACTTAAGCTTGGCACCGTCCAAAATGGTTAGGTTCATACCAGTAGAATCTACCTCTTTAATGAATTTATTTTTAATTTGATTTAACTTTTGGGTAGATCTATAAGTATCTTCGCCGCAAAGAAATATTATCATAAATTTAATAAGCAATCACCAATAATCAATAATCAAACAAATCCTAAATACTAATAACTAATAACCAAATTTGAATTTAATTATTATTTATTAGATATTGTTTGGTTATTGGAATTTGATTATTGGTTATTTTTTAAATTTGTTTTTAATTTGTTGGAGTTTCTGGTTTGATCTGTAGGTGCCTTCTCCGTATAAGAAAATGATCATATAGACTAGATTTACAATTTTCAATTCTCAATTTATAATAAATTTTCAATGTTTTAATTTTCAAACATTGATAATTAAAAATTAAGTATTCAATGAAAATTGCAAATTGGTTATTGGAAATTTAAGAGGTATCCTTATTTTATCACAGCATTAAAATTCTGTAAGTATTGACAAAATTTCTAAATCGTGCTACAATAAAAAGTATCGAAATTGGAGGTTTCGATTTTGTGTGCAGAGAGCTTTTGCTCTCAAAAATGAGTAGTTCTCTTCGCACTTAAAATTTATTTGTCGGCACAACGTTGCCGGCTTTTTTATTTTATGCGAATGATGGAATGAAATTTAAATATTCTTTGGATTATTTCGGTCTTCATGCCAATTGCCCGGGTTTTGCTGGATGTAATAACGGATATTAATTAATTCTTCTTCATTGCGGATCACTCGGTCATGGAAGGATTTTTGCCATTGGAAATAAATTTGATTTTGAATTTTGTTGATTTTACGCGTTACAGATGATTTAAATCCATGAATGATTTTTGGCAGCAACATTTGTGTTTTTTGTAGGGAACGCAGATCTGTGTTCCCTACGGTGGAATAATCAAAATCATAAAAAATTTCAATAATACCATGCAAATGATTCGGCATTACAATAAATTCATCCGAATGGCAATTTTTGAAATGTTCTGGAATTTGCTGCCAAAAATTTTGCGCAATTTTACCAAAATCATTTAATATCATTTTCCCACCCTTAACCTCGCCAAAATAACAGATGCGATTTTTTGTGCAAATCGTAACATAATAAAATCCAGGCATTGAATAATCATAGCCCTGCCATCTATTTAATTTACGTTCTTTTCCCCCAGTCATTTTGTTTTAGTTTTTAAGAGATTTTTAGGATAAAGGAATTAATTCACCCCAATTCTCGCCGACTTCCAAATCAGCCTTAATCGGGCATTTGAATTTATAAATTGTTTCCATTTCTTCTTTAACAAAATCAGCGACTTTGGCAGTTTCTTTTTCCGGCGCTTCAAAAACCAGCTCGTCATGAACTTGTAAAATCATTTTTGAATTGGGACTGATTTGGGGTAATTTGGCATGAATTTTTATCATGGCCATTTTAATTAAATCAGCGGCAGTGCCTTGAATCGGCATGTTAATGGCCATGCGCTCGGCTGCGGCCGCGATATGCGGCACGCCAGAGTGAATATCTGGCAAATAACGTTTACGGCCAAAATATGTTTCTACATAACCTTTTTCATAAGCCTGATTTTTGATTTTTTGAATATATTTTTTAATAGCTGGAAAAGCCTGAAAATATTTATCAATAAATTCCTTGGCTTGTTCCAGGGGAATGCCTGTTCTTTGGCTGACGCCTTTAGCGCCCATGCCGTACATAATGCCAAAATTGATTTCTTTGGCTGATCGCCTTAATTCTTTATCAACTTGTTCTGGCTTTAAACCATGAATTTTAGCCGCAGTAATAGTATGGATATCCTGATTTTCCTTAAATGCTTTGATCATGTTTTGGTCATTAGCCAAAGAAGCTACAATGCGCAATTCAATTTGGGAATAATCAGCCGCCACTAGCTTATAACCCTTTTCTGCGATAAAAGCTTTACGCACTTCGCGACCCAAAGCAGTTTTAATCGGGATATTTTGCAAATTAGGATTTGATGAAGATAGTCTGCCAGTGGCAGCAATGGTTTGGTTAAAGCTGGTGTGCACCCTTTGGGTTTGCGGCTCAATCAGTTTTGGCAAGGCTTCAATGTAAGTGGAGTTTAATTTGCTTAATTCGCGGTACTCGGAAATAAAATCAATGATTTTGTGGCTGCCTTTTAATTTTTCCAAAGAGGCGGCGTCAGTGGAAAAGCCGGTTTTGGTTTTGCCCAAGCCTTTAGTGGAAATTTTTAATTTTTCAAATAAAATTTCTTTGAGCTGAAGCGGTGAAGAGATATTAAATTCCTGGCCAGCCAGCTGGTAAATTTTTTTAGAAACCCGGTTAATTTGCTTTTGAATCTTTTGGCCTAAAGTTTTAAGGAATTTAGCGTCAATTTTAATCCCGTTTTGCTCCATGGTAATTAAAACCGGCACTAGCGGCATTTCTATTTCCTCAAATAATTTTATAAACTTTTCACTTTCCAGTTTTTTGCTTAAAACTTGATATAGCTGCCAGGTGTAATCAGCATCTTCGCATGAATATTCAGCTAGTTTTGGCAAAGGGACCTGGGTAATGGGCAGTTTTTTATTATTAGTTAAATCAGCGTAAGAAATCATTTGATGTTTTAGCTCTGTAAAAGCTAAATTATCAAGGTTATGCGCCCGCGTGCCAGGATTTAACAAATAAGAAGCAATCATGGTGTCAAAATAAAGATTTTTTACTGGAATGCCATTATTTAAAAGCATTTCAGCGTCAAATTTAAGGTTATGGCCTATTTTAGAGATTTTTTGATTGGTAAAAATTGGCTCTATTTTTTTGAGCCAGGCTTGGTTAATTTTAATATCCTCAAAAAGCCCCTCGCCTTTAATTTGCGCGATTGGCAAATAATAAGCAATACCAGCTTGCCAGCAAAAACTAATGCCTAAAAGTTTGGCGTTAAAAGGATTTAAGCCGGTTGTTTCTGTGTCAAAAGTAAATTGTTTTTGCTGGGTTAATTTTTTGATTAATTTATCTAATTCTTGGTCGCTTTGAATTAACTTGTATTCTGTCTTGGTTGGCAAAACTCCGGTGTTTTGCTTGCTCAAGGGGACTGATTCGGGTTGCTTTGTTGCTGACGCAGGCAATTTATTTAATAAGCTTTTGAACTGATATTCTTGAAAAAGGTTAATTAGCCCTTGTTTATCATAAGGCTGTATTTTTGCTTCAGCTAGTTTAAATTTAACTGGCGCGTCTAAAACAATAGTTGCTAAATTTTTGCTTAAAAAAGCTTTTTCCTTATTTTTTTGCAATTTTTCCCGCACAGAATCTTTGATTTTTGGCGAATCAATATTTTTATATAAATTGGCCAGTGTTTTAAATTCTTTAAGCAGCCCAATTGCTGTTTTTTCTCCAATGCCAGCCACGCCCGGAATATTGTCAGACGGATCGCCTTTTAAAGCTTTGAAATCAATTAATTGGTTTGGCTTTAAACCATCATAATGTTGCTTAACATTTTTTTCGTCGTAAATAATGGTGTCTGAAAGTCCGCGTTTTAAAGAATAGACTTTGGTATTATCATCAACCAGTTGCAAAGTGTCCAAGTCGCCGGTGACAATAATGGTTTCAATTTCAGGCTGATTAACTTCTGGCAAGTGGCAGATAGTGCCAATTGCATCATCAGCTTCATAATTGTCAATTTCATAAATCGGCACTTTAAATAATTTTAAAATTTCTTTAATTTTAGGAATTTGGTCATAAAGCTCCTGCGGCGCTTTGACGCGGGTGGCTTTGTATTCTTTATAAATCTCATCGCGGAAAGTTTTTTTTGCTTTATCAAAAGTTACAGCCACATAGTCTGGCCTTATATCCCTTAGCGCTTTTAAAAATATAGTGGTAAAACCATAAACAGCATTAACCAGTTCGCCGTCTTTGGTTTGCAAAGGCGGCAAAGCATGAAAGGCCCGGTGAACCAGGGCATTGCCGTCAATAATAATAAGTTTTTGGTTAGACATAGGAATTTTTATTGCTTGAAAAATTATTGCAAAAAATAATTTTGGTTTTTGATATAGCTTTTGTAAATGATTTTTTTAAGTTTTTTATCAATAAAATAAAAACTGGTAATAGATGGTTGAGAACATTTGTAACTAATAAATTTTTTAGATATTTTTCCTGTCTCTATATAGCAGAGTAATAATTTAATAGGATCGCCGTGGGAAACAGCGACTATTTCTTCGCCCTGATATTTTTTGATTATTTCCTTACAAAAGTTCATCATTTGTTTGGTAACTTGGCTGGCTGTTTGCCCCTTTTTTGTTCTGAAATGAAGAGGGTCATTTAAATATTTTTTCCAGCGCAGGGCAGGATTTTTTTTAATCTGCTCAATGGTATAGCCTTCCCAGTCTGTCTGCCATTCGATCAGCCTTTTATCTGATTTTAATTTGCTATCAGGCAGGTATGAGTGAATAATCTTAGCTGTTTGTTTAGTCCGCTGGGTCGGGCTAAAATAAATCTGGGTAATATTTCTTTTCTGTAGAAATTTGCCGAGTTTTGCCGCTTCTTTTTTAGCCTGTTTGGTTAATAAAAAACCAGGCAATAAGCCTTTAACAATATGTTTGGGATTATTTGTCTTGCCATGACGGATAAAATGAATTATTGTTTTCATAATGGTATCTTAGCATTTTTTCAGGCTTTTAAAAAGTCTTTATTTTTGCTATAATTCAAACATGCTGACAATAAAATATTATCAGGATTTTGCTAAAATTTTGGATAAAAAAATAAAACCCGATGGGGTTGTTTTTGGCGTGGGCGTGACTGCTTTTATGCGGTTTTTTGCCGGTCTTTTTTTGGATAATTATAAAATTATAACTTTTAAAGATTCAAAAGACAATAAGGTTTTGCAAAAATACGCTGATGAAATTTTTATTTTAAAGCAGAAAAAGCCCAGCCTAAAACTTGACTTTACTAATACGAATAATATTTTGCGCAATAAAACCGTGCAAAATTATATTAAAGCCCACAAGGGCAGGAAATATTTGTTTTTATATAAAGCTGATAAAAATATTGCCAAAGCGATTAAGGGCTTAGGAGTGAAAATCATTGCTAATTCAGGCCGTTTAAATAAAATGTTTGAAAACAAGGTGAATTTTCGCAAGCAGCTGGCCATGGTTGGCTTAACGCCCATAAAAGGCGAGACAATGAAATTTAATAGATTTTTAAACAAAGATTTTCAATGTTTTTATAGCAAATATGGGCCCAAATTCGTTTTACAGCTGCCTGATTTTAGGCTGGGCGGCGGCAAAGGCACTTTGTTTATTGAGTCTGAAAAAAAATTTAATCAATTTAAAAAAGAAGCAGCAACAGGTGTGTATAAAAATAAAGAATTAACTTGCGTTAATATCACCCAGTTTGTCGAGGGTAAAAGCTGTTCAGTGGCCTGCTGCGCGACAAAATACGGCACTTTGGTTTCAAAAATTCAGCAGCAGATTTTGGATATCCCGCAAATTATTGCGGCAAAAAAGGGCAATGGCCTTTTTTGCGGCCATGTTTTTGGCAATGAGTTCAAGCCCCAAATAGTCAGGCAAGCGCAGATAATTGCTCAAAAGCTAGGTGATTATATGTATAAAAAAGGATATAAGGGAATATTTGGCATTGATTTAATAATTAATGAAAAAGAAAACAAGGTTTATCCGGTGGAATGCAATGCCCGTTATACAGGCGCTTTTCCCATGCTATCCATGCTGCATTTGAAATACAAAATCATTCCTTTGGACTTTTTTCATTTTTTGGAATTTTTACATATTCCTTATAAAATAAATGTCGCGCAATTGAATAAAATGTACCAAAAAAAAATTCAAGGCAGCCATGTAATCCTTTCCAATATCCGCAACCATCCAATTAAAGTAAAAAATGAGCTGGAAGTCGGCGCATATAGGTTTAGCCGCAATAAAATAAGGTATTTGTCTGATAATATTTTTTATGAAGGCTTGAAAAGTAATAGCGATTTTATTTTGGTTGACGGAGTGCCTAAAAAAGGCGCGGAAATAAAAAAATGGAGCAGTTTGGCTCGCATTTGTCATGTTTTATTTAATGGTAATATTTTGAAAGCAAATGGGCAGCTAAAGGATAAATATTTTGATATAGTTTCTGTGATTTACAAAATAATGTTTAATAAAAAATAAATTTTGAAAAAATTTCCGTAATTTATTTTAAGGCAGGGAATATTGCCTTTAAAACCAATTTGCTAACATTGAGAGGTTTGCCAACATCAGGGTTCTCATGCATATCAAACGCTGGGAAAGAGTTTATTTCAATAACTCGATAATCGCCTTTTTGGCTTATATCTTTGGTCATCAAATCAATGCCGGCAATACTCATGTCAAATTCTCGGGCCGCTTTAATAGCTGCTTTTTTATAAAATGGATGGGCTTTGCCAGTGACATTAATGGCAATGCCGCCGCCAAAAACATTGGCTGCCTGCCTTAATCTGATTTTTTTGCCTTTGGCTAAAATGTCAGTTAAAGAAACTTTTTGCATTTTCAAGTTTCTTTTTAATTCCTTGTCAAATAAGGGTTTTTTGTTCTTTTTTTGGTAATATTTAAGCGACTGGTAATAATTTGTAATTAGTGATTTGACAGAATCCTTGTCATTGCCAGTAATTTCAGGGTAAGCCCTTTGCGTTACGGCAATGATTTTATTGTTTAATACTAAAAATCGGTAATCATTGCCTTTGACATGCTCTTCAACCATAAAATTTTTTTTAAGCTTTTTGGGATTTTTTTTGAAAGAACGCTGCCAATACCTTTTAATGCGGCCAAAAGCCATTTTTACCATTTCAAAATCAGTAATATTGGCGGTTACAGCCACGCCAAGCGAATAGTCAAAAGGCTTGATAACAAAAGGGTATTTTATTTTTTTTTGGCCTAATAATTTTTTGACATCAGAAATGTTTTGGCATAAAAAAGCTTTTGGAACTTTAATGCTTGTTTTGGCCAAAGCCTTGCTGGTCAGATACTTATTTGAAACTATGGCTCCATTGACCTTATTGAGTCCATATTTTTTGGAAAAAATATAATGTTTTTTATTTTTATATCGCAGGATAAAGCTTAAAAAATGCGGGTCGATTTGCTCGACCTTTATTTTATTTTTTTCAGCTTCTTTTAAAAGGTTTTTTATTACAGTATTTTTCACTTGAGGGTATTTATTTTTTTTCATGTTGGGATTTTAAAAATAAAAAAATGGCCAAAGCACTGGCCAAGCCAATAGGAATGCTAATGAAATAAGAAAAGTAAATATGGGATTGCAGTAACCCAGTAATGGCCAGGGTGATAACAATAAAGCTTAAAATTGAAATTATTAAATTTAAAAATATTCTCATGAAGTTTGTGCGTTTTTTATCTTTTATAAGTTTTGCATAAGGACAAATTTTTATTGAAGTTATTATGGAATGCTCGGCGAAAAACAATTGATTTTAAAGATAAAATAAGAGAATAAGGCCTGAGTGGGAATCGAACCCACGAATAAGGGTTTTGCAGACCCTTGCCTTACCACTTGGCTATCAGGCCGTTTTACACAATTATTTATTTTAAAAAACTTACCATTAGGCAAGTTTTTTTTAGTTTAGCATATTTAATTAGAAAATTCAAGGCTGATAAATTGAAAAATCAGGCTTAAAAGTATAGTTTAGGGCCAGATAAAAGGAATAAACACGGATAATGTTAAAGTCTCTGTCTTCCAAATAATGATTTTTTTTAAAGGCTAAAACCATAATGCCCACATCTTTATCATGCATATAGATCGGCTTGGTAACAAAATCAAGCTTTTTCAAAAGGATTGAGTTTGGACATAAAGACTGGAAAAATTCAGAATTATTTTCATTTTGGCTGTATTTGAACCCTTTAATTTCTGAATTAGAAAAAAGTTCAAGAGTTTTTTTAAGCTCTGGATGCTTTGCTTTTGATTTGAAAAATTTAAAATCAATTGGCGGTTTAAAATAAAGCAAACCTGCTTGCGCGTGAGTCAGGTTAATAAGCTGGTTAAAGATATTGGTTGAAGATTCATGAATTGATCTTTTTTTTGAGCGATCAAGGGCTGAAATATCCAATTCCAACAAAGCGTCTATTTTGCGGTTAACCTGGCCAATATATTGGTAAGCTTCGGTTAATTGTTCTATTTGGCTTTCCAGTTGTTTTTCTTTGGTTTTGATAAGCTTTAAGACAATTTCCATGATTAAAATAGCTATGATTAAGGTGAAAATTCCGTCAATTATTATTAAATCAAAAGATTTGGCAAAATATATAAGATTAATTATCTGGCTGATGGTAAAGAATATGATTATTAAAGAAACAATCAGCGCTCTTAAAAATAAATAATTTTTTTTGTTCATTTTTTAAGTTAAATTTGTTAAGTTTTTCATTTTCTGTAAATTTCCACAGTCAGATATTTAATGCCAAATTTTTTAGCTTTTTCTTTTGAAGGCATCCAGATGTCCAGGCGGCTATTATACCTTTCATGCATGCGGTCAACCACGGTATAAAATTTTTCAGGATCAAGTTCTAGGAATTTGACTCGGGTGCCAAATTCAAGAAAATTGGCAGCCACGACATTTTCTTTATTATGAAAACATAAATTATAGCCGCTGGCTGCAATGCACGGATCTCCACTAGTTTCGTCTGGGCTGCTGGAATAAGCAGTAACATAGATTTTCATGGTTTCAATTTTTGGTTTGGAATTAAAGCTTACAATATTTTGGATTTTTTTAAAATATTCCCCGCGGCTTATTTGATAATGGGCCAAAGAAGAAATCTGGGGCAAACAAAAAATTGCAATGAAAATTGCAATTAACAAGATTAAGAGCCTTTTATTTTTTAAAGACTTTAAAAATAGGAATATTTTGAAGCTACTCAATTTCATGTATTTATTAATGAGTAGTAATCATTTTTAGTATATCATATTTTTGCTATAAACAAAAACTCAGCCTTGAGGGCTGAGTTTTTGTTTTTAAATTATTTGGTATCAGATTTATTGGTAGATTTCCATTTTTAAGTTCTGGATTCCGAATTGAATAGCTTCTGGCCTGGTTTTCATCCAGATATCTGCCTTGTAATAGTACCTTGCGTTCATTCTGTCTTGGACAGTATAAATAGTATTGGGATCATAATCAGGAAATCTGACTTTTGTGCCAAAAGGCAAAAAATTGGCAGCGATAACGTTTTGCTGGTTATTTTCGCACAAATTAAAGCCATTGGCAGTAATGCAAGGTGTGTCATCAGTTTGTTCTGGCAAACTGTTATAAGCAGTCACTGGCACAGTAATAACCCTGCTTGGTTCGCCTAATTCTGCCAAAGGTGAAATTTCTTCAGCCTGGACATCTGGTATCATTGCTTCGTCTTTTAAAATAGAAGCTAAAGAGGTAAGCCTGGGCAAACCAAATTGCCAGATTAAAGCAAAAATTACTAAAACTAAAAGAGAATGTTTAATTAATTTTAGGCTAATTTTAGATATTAATTGTTTGAAATGGATTAATATCCAGTTTTTAGTATTCATAGATTGAATTATTGATTTAGATAAAAAAACGTTCCTGTTTGGGAACTAATAAGCCATTATAGCATATTATTTTTATTTTGTCAACATAATGTATAGTTAACACCAAGGGGTTACAGATAGTACCCTTAAGGGTAACACATGTTAACTATTAAATTTAAGCATATGAATAAGACAAAATATACAAGGGAAGAACGATTTAAATGGTATAGGCAAGTAGATAAATACAAGCGAAGTGTTAAAGAAGTAT
>DSBA01000094.1 GCA_011046145.1 Candidatus Uhrbacteria bacterium
AGGCATGGCGGTTTTGGTATGAATAGGATGACACCTCAACAAAAAATTACAGCCACATTGTTTGAATCTTTAAATAACATTACTTATCCACAAAAGGTAACTTTAACTCTGCAACAGTACAAAAATTGACAGACGTTTTGGTTTATAGTAATATTTTCATATTATGCGTCATATAGAAAATAAAAACTTAAAAGGAGGTGAGAAAATGGAATATTCGGCAGATATGCCTGCGCAAGAAATCTGGTTTAGAGAACCAGATTTAGAACTTTTACAAAAAAAGGCCATAACCACTACAATTCGTCTTGGCAATAGGCAAGACGGAATTTGCGAAGCCAAGGGCTGTTATTTTCCAGGCCATTTTGTTGCCGCTAAAATTGTTACTGATCCTCAAAGTAAAAAATTTGCCGACTGGCAAGCAGATTTGGTTATTATCCGTAACCAGCTGAAAAATTGGCAAGAAATAAACGATCAGGATTTGCAAGGCAGTTTACCCGGCCAAAACAGCAAAAAAAAGCTCAAAGAATATTTAGAACAAATTTATGGCCGGCACTTAACAGACAAGGATTTGGTTTCAATTATTAATTTTGAATACAAAGATAATTTGGCCACGGCTTCTGATTTAGTCAGAGTCGGCGCATTGTCAATTGCTCAAACCCCAGAAGAAAATCCTGATAATTTTGATTTTGAACACCTGACAATACCTTTGATCGCCGAAGATTATCCAGCTAAAACACCCATAATGTGGAATTCTGCTTACCGCCAATTCGGGATCAAGGCTGGTAATGTAATGTTGGTGGGCGATCCAGCTCAAATCAGCCATATTTTGGATGTTTTGCGCAAAGATCCAAAATTCAAAGGAGGCGGGGCCGGGGTTGGTTTTAAAGACACGACAATTGATTGCCTTGATGAACTTGATCCCTTGGCAGAAGCCGTTGGTTCAATTAACTTTATTTTGAAAACCGAAACTGGCCAGCTCAAAGGTTATAATACTGACGGGCTTGGCTATGCTATGAGTTTAGAACAAAAAGGCGTTGAGATTAAAGGAAAAAAAATAGTCATTTTGGGCGCTGGCGGTACTGGTAATGCAATTGCTTTTGCTTTGGCTCAAAAAGGCGCTCATTTGGTTATTTTGAACCGTACGGTTTTTAAAGCCCAATCTTTGGCTGAAAAAATCAATGCTTATTATGGCCAAAATCTGGCTAAAGCCGGAGGAGAGGATTTAATCGCAGAACAGGTTAAAGATGCCGATGTCATAATTAATGTCAGCACCAAAGGCAGCCAGGGATCCATGGAAAAATATAACGCTTTAGCATCTGCAAACAAAGACTGGCAAGAAAACCAGCTCCAAGCAGAAAAAGTTATGGCTAAAATCCCTAAAACAACGATTATTTCCGATATTGTTTTAACAAAAAAAGCCACGCCATTGCTAGAAATGGCTCAAAAGCAAAATAGGCCGACTTTGGACGGTCTAGGCATGGTAATCAATCAGGGAGTTGAATCTTTTTGGCTGCTTTATCAAAAAGAATTAGCTGCTAAAAACATCAACAAAAAACAAGTCTTTGAAGTGATGAAAAAAGCCGCCGGGCTATAATCAGCCGCTCAACCAGCTGTTAATAAAACAGCTGGTTTTTTTTCCTAATATTTAGTAAAATAAAAGCAATATGCGAAAAATTATAATATTTTTAATAATTCTTGGCGGAATTTTTTGCGCGCCATTGGTTTTGGCTGCTAAAAGAATTGAAAATTTTGAGGTAATTATAAAAATTAACCAGGATTCAAACTTGGAAATTACGGAAAAAATAGAATTCGATTTTGGTCCGACCTCGGCCGAAACAGGCGAAGCCGAACATCATGGCATTTACCGTACAATACCCATTAAATATAAAACAACGGTCGGGAATTATAATCTAAAAATTTCAGATATTTTTGTTACAGATGAAAACAATCAGCCTGTTTATAAATATAATGTTTCTTATCCTCAGGATAATATTCAGATAAAAATAGGGGATCCGGAGGTGACTGTTTTCGGGCGTCATATTTATCTCATAAATTACAAAATTAAAAAAGCTGTCAATTATTTTGAGGAGTATGATGAAATTTTCTGGAATGTTACCGGTAATGACTGGCCGGTTAATATTGCTAATGCCAGAGCAATAGTTTATTTGCCACGTCCGCTTGATTTGGAAACAATAAAAACAGCTTGTTTTGGCGGAATTTATGGCAGCAGCCAGCCTTGCGATAGAATTAATTATTCGTTAAACGATCAAGATTTAGTTGAAAAGATCACTTTTAGCCAAGCTGACTTAAATCCGCGTCAAGGTTTGACTATTGTTATTGGCTTGCCCAAAGGCCTAATTTACCAGCCGGCTTTTGCAGAAAATATTTTAAAAATTATAAAAGATAATTGGATTATTTTTTTGCCTTTGATTATCCTGGCTATTTTAGCCTATTTGTGGTTTACGCGCGGCAAAGATCCTAGCGGCCGCGGGACAATAATAACGCAATTTGACGCTCCTGATAAATTAAGCCCCGGCCAAGTCGGAACTCTTTTTGACGAAAAAGCCCAGGCTAAAGATGTTTCAGCTGAAATTATTTATTTGGCCATTACTGGTTATTTGAAAATAACTCACCAAGAAAAAGGCAAACTATTCAAATTAAATGATTATGTTTTTGAAAAATTAAAAGAAGCCGATGATAATCTTAATTCATTTCAGAAAATTTTAATATCCAGCATTTGGCAAGGCAAAGATTCAACCAGCCTTTCAGAATTAAAAAATAAATTTTATCGTGATTTTGACAGCATAAAAAAACAAATAAACGAATCACTTGTGACTGGAAAATATTTTGTTAAATGTCCTCAAAAAGTCAGGCTAGCTTATATAATTTTAGCCTTTGTTTTCCTTTTTTTATCTTTTTTCATCGGCCCTTTTTTTGGCATTATTGGCTGGTTAAGTTTTATTATTTCAACTATTTTAATTTTTATCTTCAGTTTTATCATGCCTAAAAAAACACATAAAGGAGTTTTAGCTAAAGAGCATATTTTGGGCTTAAGAGAATATTTAAAAATAGCGGAAAAAGAACGCATTAAATTCCATAACGCGCCGGAAAAGAATCCTCAAGAATTTGAACGCTTATTGCCATATGCTATGGTTTTGGGCGTTGAAAAAGCCTGGGCAAAACAATTTGCTGATATTTATAAAAACCAGTCGCCTAATTGGTATAACGATCCGAGCGCTCTTAATTTTTCTGCTTTGGCATTGACTGACCAGCTTTCTAATTTTAACACCCAAGCCAATTCCAGTTTGTCATCCCGTCCTTCATCAGCCGCTAGCGGCTCCAGCGGTTTTGGCAGCGGCGGATCTTCAGGCGGAGGTTTTGGCGGTGGCGGGGGCGGCAGTTGGTAATTTTAAAAACTTGTTTGCCAGCTAAACAGCTGGATTTAACAATTAAAAATATCAATATGAAAATTTCTTCGAGCGCTTTTGCTCATAATCAAAAAATTCCTTCGCAATATACCTGCGACGGAGCCAATATTAATCCGCCCTTAACAATTTCGGATTTGCCTCAAAACGCCCAAAGTCTGGTTTTGATTATTAATGATCCTGACGCTCCAGCTGGCGATTGGGTGCATTGGCTAGTTTGGAATATTAATCCCCAAACAAAAGAAATAAAAGAAAATTCTGTCCCACCAGGAGCAACAGAAGGCATTACTAGTTCTGGGATTGCAGGTTATGGCGGGCCTTGTCCTCCGAGCGGGGAACATCGCTATTTTTTTAAAGTTTACGCTTTGGATACCAAGCTTAATTTAATGACCGAAGCTGACAAAAGAGAGCTTCTTCAGACCATGGACGAACATGTTTTGGATTCCGCGGAATTAATTGGCTTGTATAGCCGCTAATAAACCTTTTTAAAGCTAATTTTAAATATATGGAAAGAATAAAAAATGGAGTTAATAAAATTAAAAAAGAAAGCTCGCAAATCCAAAGTGAAGTTAGGCAAAATTTAGCTAAATATATAGGTGCTGCTTTTGGCTTGGTAGCTGGCTTAGCCTGGAATGATGCCATAAAAGCCCTGATTGAATATCTTTTTCCCCTGCAAAAAAACGAGCTTGGGGCAAAATTTGTTTATGCTGTTTTAATAACTTTAGTCGTGGTTTTTATTACTACTTATTTTGTCAAATTATTAAAGCGAGAAGAAGAAAAAAATAATTAATAATTAACAATAAATTATTATGCTGGAGCAATTTTCAAATTACCCCTTTTTTTACATTGAGTTTTGGAATAATTCAGTAATTGATTATATTAATGCCATTGTTATTTTTATCGCCTTTTTGATTATTTTAAAAATTTTTCAAGTCGTTATTTTAAAAAGACTTCAATACTTGGCTTTAAAAACCAAAACCGATATTGATGACACCTTGATTGAAATAATCCAATCATTAAAACCGCCTTTTTATTCATTTTTAGCCTTTTATCTGGCCTTATTTTTTTTGGAAATAGACCCTTTGGCCAGAAAAGCAATCAATGCTATATTGATAATTTGGGTGACATTTCAGGCTATAAAAGCTTTGCAGATATTGATTAATTATATTTTTATAAAAAGGCTGGCCAGGGAAAAGGAAAAAGAAACAGCCAAAGGGCTTGAATATGTCAGCACATTAGTTAAAATTACTCTTTGGGTTTTGGGCACTTTGGTTATTTTAAGCAATTTAGGCATTAATATAACATCTTTAATCGCCGGCTTGGGCATTGGCGGTATTGCCATAGCTTTGGCTTTGCAGAATATTTTAGGCGATTTGTTCAGCTCTTTAGCAATATTTTTTGACAAGCCTTTTGTGGTCGGTGATTTTATAGTTGTTGGTGATAATCGGGGCACAGTTGAAAAAATCGGCATAAAAACAACAAGAATCAGATCATTGGACGGCGAAGAAATTATTATTTCAAATCAGGAACTGATAAAAGCCAGAATCCAAAATTTTAAAACTGTCAAAAAAAGAAGAGCGTTGTTTAAAATTGGGGTTATTTATGGCACTCCGCTGAAAAAACTAAAAACAATCCCCAAGCTAATTGAGGAGGCTGTTAATAGCGTTAAATTAACAAAATTTGACAGGGCTAATTTTGTTGAATATGCTGATTTTTCCCTTAATTTCGAAGTTTCTTTTTATGTGGAAACTGAAAATTATAAAAAATTTTTAGACACAAGACAAGCAATGTTATTTAAAATCAAAGAGTTGTTTGAAAAAGAAAAAATTGAAATGGCTTTTCCGACGCAGACAGTTTATTTGGCAAAAGAATAAAAAAATTAATTTTAAATTGGCTTATTAAATTTTAACCCTGCCATTAGGCAGGGTTAAATGTTTCCAGTATTTTTTAGGTTATTGACAAAGTCGCTGGCTTTGCTTAAGTTTAAATCAGGACATTAACAAACAAAGGAGGTAATAATAATGTTTAAGATTAGGATGTCTGAAAAAAGCAGGTTCCCTTTTGGTTTTGATGAAAATAATTATCAGGTAGGCATTGGTTCAGAGATAGCTGATCCTGATTTATTGATTGTTGATAATGAAAAATTAAGTGAAGCAGAAATCCCAGACAGCGTTTTGGGAATTATAAAGATCGGTTTATTTGATGTTACTAAAATTAATATTCCAGTTGAATTCTGTACTAAAAGAGGTGTTGTTGTTTTTTCCTCGCCAAAAATTTACAGGCAAGAGAGTGATTATGCTGTCAGGGAAGCAGTTGTCTGGTCAATTATTAATGCAAGCAGAAATTTTATGCAAATTAATAATTGGCTAGATTCTAATTTTAAAGAATTAGCTTCTTTGCCAAGTAAGCCAAGAACTTTTGATCTTAGGTTAAGAAGCAGGGGAATTCTAAATCAAAAAGTTTTTGTCATTGGGCTGGGAACCGAAGGCAGGTTAGTAGCTAAAGCGCTCATGCAGATAGGCATGGATGTTTATGGCTATGACCCTTATGTGCGTAAATTAAAAGACCCGCTGCTTAAAGACATAACTTTGCTTAATAAGCTGGAAAAAGGCTGTCAAATAGCTGATTTTATAACCCTGCACGCTCCTTTATATAAGGAGACTATTGGATTAATCAGCAAACCGCAGCTTGATTCAATGAAATCAGAGGTGGTGATTATTAATTTTTCTAAACCTGAACTTATTAATCAGCCAGGGCTTTATAGCCAGCTCAAAGCAAATAATATTGGCAGTTATTATTCTGATCAAATCAGCCCTGAATTTATGGAATCTCCGCTGCCTAATGCTGTTTTTCTCGTGGGATTAAAAGAAGGGCATTTAATAGAAGACGCAAGTCAGATCAAAAAAATATCAATTGAATTTTTGAAGCAAGGAACGATTGAATCATCAATTAATTTTCCTGACAGCCATTTGCCTAATCACGGCATTTGCCGGCTGATAATAACCAATGAAAATATTGCCGGTATAATCGGGAAAATTACTGGCATTATTGCTTCATTTGGCATTAATATAGCAGCAATGCTTAATGTCAACCAAGGGGAAATAGGCTATAATATCATTGACTTGGATCAATGTGTTGATTCAAAGATTATTGAAAAATTCAAATCGCAAGGAGGCATCATTAAAGCACGTTTAATTTAACTGCAAAAAGAGCCGGTTTAATCGCCAGGCTCTTTTAAAATTACTAATTGCTTTATAACTGTTTTTATGGTAAATTATTGATACTATGACAAATTCTCAAACTGAAGAAATAAAATCAAAACTTGATATTGTCGATTTTATTTCTGAATATGTGCAGCTTAAGCAAGCCGGGGTTAACTGGAAAGCGCGTTGTCCATTTCATAATGAAAAAACCCCTTCTTTTATGGTTTCCCGGGAAAAACAGATTTGGCATTGTTTCGGCTGCGGCGAAGGCGGCGATGTTTTTAGTTTTGTCCAAAAAATTGAAAATATTGAATTCCCTGAAGCCTTAAGAATTTTAGCTGAAAAAGCAGGTGTTAAATTGAAAAGATTAGATCCTAAAACTGTTTCTCAAAAATCTAAATTACTGGACATTACCAAGTTAGCCGCTGCTTTTTTTCATAAAGCATTACTGGAATCTCAAGAAGCTAAAATCGCCCGGAATTATTTAGAACAAAGACAAATTTTGCCAGAAACTATAGAGGATTTTTATTTGGGCTATGCTCCTGATTCCTGGGATAAGCTATTGAATTTTTTGCAAAAAAAAGGATTTAAAGACAATGATATTTTTCTTTCTGGTTTAGTTGTGAAAAATGAAAAGGGCCGACTTTATGACCGATTTCGCCAAAGGCTGATGTTTCCTATTTTTGACCATAACAACAGTGTTGTCGGCTTTACCGGCAGGGTTTTGAAAATTGAAGAAAACCAAGGGGGCAAATATGTAAATACGCCTCAAACTTTGATTTATAATAAAAGCCTGGTGATTTACGGCCTTAATAAGGCTAAAAATGAAATTAAAAAAAAGGATCAGGCTATAATTGTGGAGGGCAATATGGATGTTATTGCTTCTCATCAGGCTGGAGTTAAAAATGTTATTGCTTCTTCAGGCACGGCTTTAACTTTGGAGCAATTAAAAATTTTTAAAAGATATTCTGTTAATTTAGCCCTGGCTTTTGACGCTGATTTGGCCGGACAAATGGCAGCCTCGCGAGGTATTGATAACGCGCTTTCATTAGGATTGAACATAAAAATTATTCAATTGCCTAAAACAATAAATGGGCAGGAAATAAAAGATCCTGATGATTGCATAAAGCAGGGAATAGCTCACTGGCAAAAAGCAATCAGCCAGGCTGCCAGCATAATGGATTTTTCTTTTGATAAAACTTTCAAACAATATGACAAAACCAATCCTCAAGAAAAAAAGGAAATTGCAGCCAGGCTTTTAAAACAAATCTCAAAATTAGCTGATAAAGTTGAACAGGACCACTGGCTTAGCCAATTGGCCCAAAAGCTTGAAACATCTGAAAATATTTTAAGAGAAGCTTTTTATAGTTATTTGGAAAATAAAAAAAATCCAGACCAAAATATAATTTTTGAAAATTCCAAATCCAAAAGCCGAGATCAGCTGCTCTCTGAACAGGCCTTGGCTATTGCTTTGAAATATCCTGTAAATTTAAAATACATTATTGACCGGCTTGAGCCGGAAATGATTCCAGACCATGATTTGCGCCAAATTTACAAAAATCTGATTATATATTATAATAATAAAAAAGATTTTAATTACTCTGAATTTGAAAAAAAAATATTAAACCAGGAAGAAAAAAATTTAGTTAATTTAATGTCAACCTTAACGCTTTTAGCTGACAGGGATTTTTTTGATTTTACTGAAGAACAAATTAAAAAAGAAATTATTAATATAATAAGTTTTTTGAAAGAAAGGTTTATTAATCAAAAAATTAAGCAAGTCCAAAATCTTTTAAAAGAAGCGGAAAAAAACAAAGACCAGCAGCAAGTAGAAG
Source organism: Candidatus Uhrbacteria bacterium (assembly GCA_011046145.1). Taxonomy (GTDB): domain Bacteria; phylum Patescibacteriota; class Patescibacteriia; order CAIXNZ01; family CAIXNZ01; genus DSBA01. The sequence continues at coordinate 8,461 of DSBA01000094.1, forward strand.
CGCTTACGAAAGATTTTTTAAATTTAAGCCAACAGTTGAATAATCTTAATTAAGCTCTAAAATTAAAATATGCCCAAAAAACAAAATCTTAAAAAAAGCAGGGGGACTATAAAAACCAAGAAAGCAAAATCGTCAGCAAAATCAAAAAAGAAAAAAACTGCCAAAAAGAGTGTTAAAAAAATAAAAGCCAGAAAACCGGCTGTCAAAAAAAAGAAAAAAATTGTCAGGACCAAAGCCCAAAAGCCTTCCGAGGAGCAGCAAACTGCCCTGATTCAAAAAGGGCGCGGCCGTGGTTTTATTACGGAACAGGAAATCTTGATAGTTTTCCCTGAAGTTGAAGAATATATAAATTTATTTGAATTATTTTTGGAAAAATTGGAAGCTAATAGCATTCAGATTGTCGAGTTAAAAGGCGGGATTTTAAGCAAAGGCAGCGAAAAAAACGATCTTTTTAATAAACTGGGCATTACCAAAGATAAAAAAAGGCTTGATCTTTCTGATATTTCAGAAGATTCTATCCAAATGTATTTACGGGAAATAGGCAAAGTGCCATTACTTTCCACCGAAGAAGAATTGAGCCTGGCTCGCCGCAAAGAAAAAGGAGATAAAGAGGCGGAAAAAAAATTAATTGAAGCCAATTTACGATTGGTTGTTTCTATTGCCAAAAAATTTGTCGGCAAAAGCCTGACTTTGCTTGATTTGATTCAAGAAGGCAATATCGGACTTTTTAAAGCTGTAGAAAAATTTGATCCTAAAAAAGGCTATAAATTTTCTACGTATGCGACTTGGTGGATCAGGCAAGCGATAACCAGATCTTTGGCAGACCAGTCAAGGACTATCCGCATTCCCGTCCATATGGTTGAAACTATTAATAAATTCCAGCAGGTCCAGCGTCGCTTAATCCAGGATTTGGGACGTGAACCGCTGCCTGAAGAAATTGCGGCGGAAATGGGGGAGAGCGTGGAAAAAGTCAGGCATATTATTAATATTTCCCAGGAAACAATATCTTTAGAAACATCAGTTGGCGAAGATGAGGAAGATTCAACCCTGGAAGATTTTATAGAAGACGTCAAAAATATGACGCCTGACAGAGTAGCCGCATTAGAATTGCTTAAAGATTATGTTACGGAAATTATTAGCGAATTAACGCCCAGGGAACAAAAAATCTTGGAAATGCGGTTTGGTTTAAAAGATGGAGTGGCCCATACGCTGGAAGAAGTAGGACAGGAATTTGATGTTACCCGCGAACGCATCAGGCAGATTGAAGCCAAGGCTTTGGAAAGAATAAAACAGCACGTTGGTATTGAAAAATTGAAGGATTTTTAACATTGACTATTTAAACTATTTATGTTAATATTCTTTAAAAGAACTGGATTTTTCAATTCAATTTTTTTATTTAAATTCTCTTTATTATTCCGGGGTAGCTCAGCGGTAGAGCAGTTGGCTGTTAACCAATTGGTCGTGGGTTCGATCCCCACCCCCGGAGCCAAACAAAAAAACATCAATTTGATGTTTTTTTTATTTATTTTACTCTAATTATTAAGCTGCCGAATTTTTTGTGAGGATTATTTTATTATTTGTGCTTGCCCCTCTACTCCCGTGCGTGGGCAACAGAAAGGAACTCCTTAAATATAGTATATGACAATTTGGAATATAACACAATGGAATATACAATACAAGTAAAGATATGACCAAAGCAATTTACTCAAAAGACCATAAATACATTGTTGAGCAATTAAAAAAGGCCCGCCAAGAGGCCAGTTTAGAGCAGACAGAAGTTGCTAAATTACTCGGTAAAACACAATCTCACATCTCAAAGGTTGAAGCTGGACAGAGACGAATTGATATTATCGCACTTAAAGAATTCGCCAAAATTTATAAAAAAGATATTAACTTTTTTATAAAATAAGATTATATTTCTATGAATATCAAAGACGTAAAAACAGCAACAAAAGTAGGTGATTTTGTACTAAAAAAAGGCAACAGGAACAAAATTGGCTTCCAGTATTCATCTGACCTGGACAAGAAAGCACTTTCTGATGATTCTGCGAGAATATATTTAATTACTCAAGACGGAATCATTAAGAAAATAGGCGGCTCCATTCAAAAAGGGGGGATTAAAGGCACCATAAGTTTTTATATTGGTGCTATGACGGGAAGCCCCGTGTCAAGTACCCATTTTTTAGACAGGTTGTCTCAAAGATTTGCCCGGGTAAATTAGTTTGTTAGCTTGAAAATTTAATCTTTGCGCGAAAACTGCGGGCGGGCACTTTAAAGCCGAGTGTAT
>DSBA01000063.1 GCA_011046145.1 Candidatus Uhrbacteria bacterium
AAAATTTATTAAAAGTGTTACCCTTGACTGTTAACTATACAATATACAAATATATGGAATTGTTAGCGCCGGCAGGCAATTATATTAAAATGAAATATGCTATTGAATACGGGGCAGACGCAGTTTATCTGGGCTTGCCTGGTTTTAGTTTGCGCGCCAGAGTTAATGATTTTACTCCTTCAAAATTGGGCAAGGCGATTAAATATGCCCATCAGCGAGGCAAAAAAGTTTATGTCACAGTCAATATTTATGCCCATAACGCCCATTTGCCTAAAGTAGAAAAAACTTTAAAGCTTTTAAATCAATTAAGGCCAGATGCGGTCATTATTTCCGATCCTGGGGTTTTAGCTTTAGCGAAAGGATGTTTAAAAAAAATTGATTTGCATTTATCCACGCAAGCTAATTGCACTAATTGGCAGGCAGCTAAATTTTGGCATGAACAAGGAGTAAAAAGAATTATTTTGGCTCGGGAATTAAGTATAAAAGAAATTGCTGAAATCCATAAAAAAGTTCCTCAATTAGAATTAGAAGCCTTTGTTCATGGCGCAATGTGCATTTCTTATTCTGGTCGTTGTTTATTATCATCTTGGTTTAACCAGCGCAGCGCTAATTTGGGCGATTGTTCTCATCCTTGCCGCTGGGATTATAATTTATATATTGAAGAACAGCAAAGGCCAGGCGTTTATGTGCCGATTGAAGAAGATCGTCATGGCACTTATATCTTAAGTTCCAAAGATTTATGTTTGATTAAATATCTTGACAAATTGGCTGTTGCCGGAGTTAATTATTTTAAAATTGAAGGCCGGACAAAGAGCATTTCTTATTTGGCCAATGTTGTTAAAATTTATCGACAGGCAATTGATGCCCAACGAAATTACAAATCAAATACAAATTTACAAAAGAAAATAATTGATAATCTTTATAAAGAATTGCACAAGATTTCTAACAGGGAATTTACGACCGGTTTTTTCTTTGGTGGTGAGAAATTGCCAATGCAAAAATATGATGCGCCGTATGTGCGGCCGAGTTTGGAATTTTGTGGTGAGATTTTAAGTTCTAAAAAAGTAAAAGATACTTGGCAATGTAAAATCAAAGTTCATAATGTTTTGAAAAAGGGGGATAAAGTAGAAGTAATCGCGCCTAAGGGAGAGAACTTTTTTATTAGAATTCCCAAAATGTATGATTTGGATAAAAAAGAATATGTTAAAGAAGTTCATGGCGGCCAGGATAAAATGGTTATTATTATAGTTGATAAAAATATTCCAGTTATGAGTATTTTGAGGAAGAAAAAATAATTTATATTCATGGCCTGCAGTGAACCGATTGAGCAAAGGGAAATCCGGTTCACTATGGACAAGATAATGTGGTTTTGATAAATTTAGAGAAAGAGATGCTTCTATTTAGTATTTTGCGTAAAAAGAAATAAGTTTAACTGGGCGAAAACGGCCATGATTATTACAGGAGGCTTTAGCCTCCGTACGACGCAAGGGGACTAAAGTCCCCTATAAATTTCTTGGCCGTTTTCGCCCAGAATAAAAATTATGATCTCATATTTAAAAGGTAAGATTTCATATATTGGAACAAATTTTGTTGAAGTGATCAATAATGATATTGGTTATAAAGTTTTTGTGGCTGGAGAAATTTTAAGTAAATTTAAGATTGGCCGGGAAATTGAAGTTTTTTGCTTTCAAAACGTCAAGGAAGACGCCTTAGATCTTTATGGCTTTGATTCGCGCGAAAAACTTTATTTATTTGAAAAATTAGTCGGAGTTTCCGGCATCGGGCCGAAAACAGCTTTAGGCGTTTTAGCTTTGGCAACTGTTGAAGAAATAGAATCAGCTATTATTCGCGGCGATGCTTCTATTTTGACCAAAGTTTCTGGCATTGGCAAAAAAACAGCTGAAAGAATTGTCCTGGAATTAAAAAATAAGTTTGGTAAAGGCAAAGAGTTGCCAGCGCCTAGCCAGTTTCAATCTGAAGATGCCGATGTCATTGATGGGTTGATTGGCTTGGGTTATCCGGCTGATCAGGCGCGCATGGCCTTGCGACAGGTTGATAAAAATTTAAATGCTGATGAAAAAATTAAGGCTTGCTTAAAATTATTAGGGAAATAATACAAATCATACATATCATGCAAAGCTAATATGCAAATTAAATACAAATTAGCGAATTTAATTAATTTGTAAACTATTTATGATATTCAAGGAAATTACATCCAAAGATATTTGGGAACAAAAAATGAGCTCGCAAAAACAGGCTCAATTTTTACAGTCCTGGGATTGGGGGGAGTTTCAAAAAAGCTTAGGGCGTCAAATTTGGCGGCTTGATTTGGGAGGTGTTTATGCTTTGGCTATTAAAATACCGTTGCCTTTGGAACAAAATTATTTATATGTGCCCCGGCTGAATTTTTTATTGGATAGAGATATGATTAATATCCTGAAAGAATTGGCGCGGTTAGAAAAAAGTATTTTTTTGCGTTTGGAATTGGGGCTGGCTCAGGATTTAGACCTGTTTGGTTTCAGAAAAACAAATAATGTCCAGCCTGGCCAAACATTGTTTCTTGATTTAAGTAAAAGCGAGGATGATTTATTGGCCGAAATGCGCCAGAAAACCAGATATAATATTCGTTTGGCATTTAAAAAAGGCGTTAAGGTTAGGGAAGGTAATGATAATGACTTGGAAATTTTTTATAACTTAATGTCTAACACTTTTGAGCGTAAAGGCAAAAAACTTTTTAGCAAGGAATATTATCAGAAAATTTTAGAGAATTTGCCTTTTGCCAAAATTTATCTGGCTGAATTATCAGGCAAAATTTTATGCGCAAATATGGTTTTGTTTTACGGCGATACAGCTACTTATCTGCATGGCGGGTCCAGTCCAGAAGATAAAAATATAATGGCGCCTCATTTATTGCAATGGGAAATAATAAAAAAAGCTAAAGAGCTAGGCTATAAATATTATGATTTTTGGGGCATTGACGAGGTTAAATGGCCGGGTGTGACCAGATTTAAAAAAGGTTTTGGCGGGTTTGAGGTAAAATACGGCAATACTTATGACTCGGTTCAAAATAAGTTTTGGTATACGGCTTATCAAATAGTTAAAAAGTTTAAATAAAAAACAGCCCGCTGTCATCCTGAGTGTAACGAAGGATCTCTTTGAACTTGTTTGTACAGAGAGATCCCTCACTTTGTTCGGGATGACAGACAGCGGGCTGTTTTTTATTATTCTTCTTGGATTAAACCTTTGTCTTTGGCCAGAGGATCTTTTTCTAAATTAGTAGTTATGCCTTTATTAGTTAAATTTATTTTGCCGTTAGTTTTGGCATCAGTAGCTTGGATACTGATTTCCGGCAGCAAAGTCAGAATTTTATCCGCGTCTTCATCTCGGGGAGTAATTGAAATACTGAATTCAGCAGTTGCTTCCTTGATTGAAGTGGGAATGCGGGAAATTTGCCAAACCAGTTCATTGTTTTTGTCTTTGAATATTTTACCCGTAGAGATGTTTTCTGAACCTTCATAATTGACATAATCAGGCAGCTTGGCTTTGACTTCAATATCTTTGATTTCATGCAAAGAATTCGTCAATGCCCAAAAAATCCTATAAGAAGTTTTTTGGCCGACAATTGGCGGCAAGGGGCCGGAACCGACAGTTTGGTTGTTGTCATCAAAGTAGCGGCCTTCTGATTGAAGTTGCAGGTTGGTGTTTATTAAATTGATAATTATGGGACTTTGGCTTACAAGCTCTGTTTCTTTATTGTCAATTTTGTTGATTTGAGTTTCAAAAAAACTTTTTACCTGGAGGTCTTCTTCTTTGTATCTTTGATTTTCTTGCCAGTTTTTTAGGTTTATTTGAAAAACAATCTCAACTTCTTCTTCAGGCAGAAGCATTGCCAGATCGGGGATCTGATCTTTTGTCCATAATATTTGCTGTGAGTCTCTTAATCCGCTATTTTGATCTTTGATCGTGGCCCAGTCCAAAACAATAGAATCAAGAACAGCTCTTATTTTTAAGTTTCCGAGAATTCTCTTGCTTTTATTTTTAACAGTCAGCAAATAATTTAAAGTTTCGCCAAAGTTAACAGGCTTGTTTTGGTTTGACCCTTGGATGATTAAATTATTTAAAAGTTCTCCTTTTATCACTTCTATTTCAAGATCTGTTACTGCCTGGAGATAATATTCATCATCAGGTCCTTTTAGTTCAAGATTGATATTAAGTTGCTGTTCCGAAGTTTCCTGAACATCAAATTTACCTTTGAAATTAATTTGTAATACAGATTGAGGCGGCAAATTTTCTATCTGCCAAATTTTTTGCTTTGATTCTCCCTCGGGCTCTTTTTCAGCTTCAAAAGGCGGCTTGTCCTGGCCCTCTTTGATAATTTGGCTTGCATCAAGGTAGAATCCTTGCGGATAATCCAATTTAATTTGCAGGTTTTTGAGTTCGGTATCTTTTGAAGTGTTAGTAATTTTTAAATTAAATTCTGTTTCTTCCAAATTAGCTATTTGGGTCGGGTATTCTGCTTTTAGATCTGCCAGGCTGGCGTTTATCTCTGTTGTAAAACCAATGCTTTTTTGAAATTCAGAGCTGAAATTGGCAGGTGTAAAGCTTAAAACAGCTGAAATTGTCTGCTTTGAGTCGGTTGCTCCGATTAATTGCCCGGATAGCTCTATGCTGCCGGTTTGTTTTGGCTGCAGATCATTTAATTGCCAAGTTTTAATGTTTGTTATTTTTTGTTCTTCTTTGCTTTTTATAATTGACGGTTGGTTTTCTGATTCTACAATAAAGCCATTGGGCAAATAAACAATAAGCTGGACTTGGGTCAGGCTAGTTTCTTCGGAATTCGTATATTTAATTTGATAATTTATATTTTCGCCTGAAAGAGCGGAAAAAGGAGCTTTGATTTCAAGATGGACTTTATCACCTGTAAATTTAGGCGTTGGCTGAAAAATCAAAAAACCAAGAAAAGAAACGGCAAATAATACAGTTAAGGCTATTATAATGTAGATGAAAATTTTTAAAGCCCGGTTTTTTTTCTTGAATTCCAGCCCGGTCATTTTTGGCAAGCGGCCTTTTTCGTCCTGATAAATTTTTTTTAATTCTTTATCAAAATCGTTTTTTATCCGTTTGGATTTTGTTGCCGCTGGTTGTTTTTTTTTGCTATTTTGGAATTTTTTTTTATTGTTTTTTTTTGGAGGCATAAATTAAAATTGGCTAAAAATAATAGCGAAAATTTTATCAGTATTTAATTCATCATTAAAGCTAAAGACATTATTGTTTTTTCTCAGATTTTCCGGATAAACCGCCTGATAATTAAAGCTTTGAGGAAATTTTATTTTTAAATTAATATGAAAATTCCTTTTCCCCGCTTGTTTTTGCCAAAGCAAAGAGTATTTTTCTTCTGGCGAATCGTTATTTGCAAAGTTAAATGTTTTTTTAATCAGGTCAAAATAGCTTGGATTGTCATCTTGTTTGCCAAAATTTAATTGGAAGGGGAGTTTGTATTTTATGGTTATTGTTTTTGTTTCTCCGGGATTGGTTTTCATCCAGTTGGCAAAAACGGTTTTATCCCCTTCGTAGTAGATTTCAGTTTGGCTTTCTTCATCAATTTTTTTAGTCATTTCAAACATGGCTATATCGGGGTCTTTTTGATAAATACTCGGATCTAAAAGCGTAAACAGTTCTGGCGGCAGATTTGTGAAATTTTCAGCGCTGATAAGCTGGCTGTCTTTGGGCACATAAATTCTTAAATAATCCAGATTTGGCACGCCATAAAAAACTTCTCCTTCCTGTCCAGTATGAGTTTTAGTGATTGTAAGCGTGTTAATAATAGAACCGTCAGATTGGATATCTGTTTCTAAATAGGCATTTTGTTTTATTTTGGCGTCAGTTTTTTCGCCGGCAATATTAGTACTGACAATGTTAAGATAATCACGATCTGTTTTTTTTATTTGCCCGCCCCAGTTATTTCTTAAGAGCATTTTTTCCAAAATGAAATTCGTAAAATAAAGCTGGATTTCTTTTTCATTTAATGATGTAAATAACAAATCCAGAATTTCAGTAAATTGTTTTTTGTCAGAATTTAGCAGTATGTTGATAATTTTAGGCGTTAAGTCGGCAATTATTTGTTTTGGTTTGTTTTCTTCCTTATCATATTCAAGCTCTACACTGGTTTGGATTTCAGAAAAAAAGTTTTCTGAATTAATTATTTTCCCGTATTCGGGCAATTCTATCGGTCCTGTTATTTCTAATACTTTTTCTAAAAAAGTTGCATTGATTAAAATTAAGCCGTCAACAGTCGGTCCTCCGCTTTTTTCATAGAGCCAGATTAATTTGTTCGCAGAAGTCGGCAAATCAGGGAACCAGTTGGCATCCTGGAATTCCCAGCGCGGATTTATTAGGCGCAAAGGCAAAGGAGATTCAAGGCTGACTTTTAGGCCGGCTTTCAGATCATATGGGCCCCCGCCGGGAATATTTATTTTTTCTATGTTGCCTTTATCAATGTCAACCAGGGCAAAACTGCCAATAAAGCCGCCAGTCGGACGGATTTCATTGTTGTTTTGAAAAATGAGCAGGTATCTTTGCGTGTTTTCATAGCCTAATAAAGAAAGAAGAATTTCAGAAGACGAGATAAATTCACTGATAGTATTTTTAAAAAGAGGCAAGGCAATTTGAAGTTGTTTGATTTTATCCTGGTATTCATCGGGTATTTCTTCCAGATAGATTTTTTGTAATTCGTTATTGGCAGACTCTATATCGGGCATGATTAAATTTAAATTGTCTTTAAGGATAATCAGTCTATCCGTAAGGTTTAAATTTTCCAAATTGAATTCATTATTGATTTGGTCAAATGTCGCGGCCAAAATGGCTGCACTGCTTGATAGTTTTTCCCCGGCGGATAGCAGATTTCGAGCAGTAGTGAATTGTTTTTTATAATGAGGAATTAAGGCAATAGCCTTTTTAGTTAATAGATTTATATTTTCTATTTCTTTTTTGGCCGCGTTGAATTCATACGCGGCTTGTTGGAGCTCAAATTGGGTATAATAAAAATCCGTAGCAGAAGCAGCTTTTTGGGATATTGTTAAGTGCCAAAGGGCTTGGGCTGTTTTTTCTAAAACCAAATTTTTTTTGCCTTCTAGTTTTTGATAATGGTCATATAGGGCAAAGGGCATTACAAAAACAAGAGAAAAAATAAAAAATCCCAAAACAGCTTTTTGCCAGTAGGGCGGTATGATCAGGCCGCCTATTTTTATCTCTGGTATTTTAAATCTCGGAATTTGAGGGAATTTTAATCTCGGTAAATTTATCTGAGGCAGGCTGATTTTGGGCAGGGAAATTTTTGGCAGACTAATATTTAAGGCTGGTTTTTTTTGCCAGGAAGTTTTTAACTTATTTTGAAAAGTGTGAAAACTTTTATTTATGGTGTTTTGTTTCTTATTTAAACTGCCAAAAATTTCCCTGCTGATCGTTTGAACCGTTGTTTGCTCTTTTTGGGCTGTTATTTTTTTGTTGGCTTCTATTTGTTTTAAATCTAAAAGGTATGGTGAAATTTTTGCGCTTTTAGCCCTAATCATCCCCTCTTTTGGCTTAATTGCAAGACTATAAAAAATTAGCGATGTTTTGATTTTTTTCTTTTTGGGAGCGGTTTTGCTCTTTTTTGTTGTCATTTTTTTTGTCTTTTTGCCTATTAAAAACTTAGCCGATTTTTTAGCGGTTTTAGATGATAGTTTTTTCTTTTTTTTGCCCGCCGGCTCCTTCCTTTGCCTTGTGTTAGCTAATTTTTTGATAAATTTTCTGGCTTTGTTTTTTTTCTTTGTGGCCATGTTTTAGTTGTGAAGATTATTGTTTTATTAATTCCTGATAAAGTTGCCATGTTTTTTGCGCGCAATTCTGCCAGGAAAACTTTTTTATCTGTTTTAGCCCCTGGACAATCAACTGGGCTTCTAATTTTTGGTCAGTTAAAATTTTGTTAATAGTTGCGGCCATTTCTCCTATATTATATGGATTGAAGTAAAGGGCAGCCTGGCTGAGAATTTCAGGTAGACAAGCAGAATTTGAAGCCGCAACCGGCGTGCCGCAAGCCATGGCTTCCAGGCCGATCAAGCCAAATCCTTCGTAAAAAGAAGGTATGACGAATAATTTCGCGCCATTGTATAATAAGGTTAATTCGTGATCATTAATAAAACCAGGGACAATAATATCATTGTTATGTTTTGATTCTTTTATCGCTTGTTCGATATTAGGATAATAAGGATCTTCTTGACCGGCTAAAACCAGCTGATAGTCTAGATGATATTTTTCTTTTAAAAGCGCAAAAGCCTTAATTAAGCCCTCAAAATTTTTATGATTGCGCCAAGCGCTTACAAAAAAAAGATATGGCTTGGTTATCTTATGCTTGTCTTTTAGTGCTTTTATTTTATCATAATTTTCAATAATTTTGAATTGGGGCTCAACACCTAAGTAAAAAACCTCTATTTTTTCCGGTTTTACAAAATAATATTTTGACAGTCCTTTTTTTGTCCAACTGGAAACTGTAATTATTTTTTCTGATTTAGCCAAGCTATTTTTAATGGTTAGATTATAGGCAAGTCTGCGCCAATATGATTTTTGTTTATGTCCGGGAAAAAATTTTGGCGTAATATCATGAATAGTATGCAGCCTTTTGCCTTGGTAAAAAATCGGGGCATTAAAATGCGGAAAGTGTATTAGGTCTAATTTGTACTTGTTAATTTGGGTCAAAAATTCGGTTTGTTCTCGATAACTGTACCATGGCACGGCTGTTTTTATTTTATGGATTTTGGGATGAGGCTCTTGAAATTGGGAGTAATTTGGCTCCATTAAAAAAATATAGTAATCGTTTTTTTTATCCAATTCAAAAATATGGCTGGTAATTTGTTTTACATAAGTGCCTATGCCAGATTGGGATTTGCCATACATTCGAGCATCAATGCCGATTTTGGGCATGGTCGTAAAATTATAAAGTAAATATTTCTAAGGTTTTTTGGGCAGTTTTTTCCCAGGAAAAACTTTGGACATTTTTAAAGCCTTTATTTATCATGTTTTGTTTAAATTCTGTTTCGCTTAGAATGCGATAAATAGCCTGGCTTAGCTCCGTTAAATTATCAGGAGCGGTTAAAAGAGCCGAATCACCTAAAATTTCCGGAAAACTTGAATTTAAGCCGGCAATTACTGGCAGGCCGCAAGCCTGAGCTTCCAGGACAGGAAGTCCAAATCCTTCATAATATGAGGGAAAAACAAATAATTCAGCGGAATTATATAAACAAACCTTTTCTTCGGCAGAAACATAGCCCAGGCATTTGATTTGTTTTTGCCAGGGAGACTTGTTGATTAAGCAGAAAATATCCTGATAATGCCAGCCTTTTTCCCCGGTAATAATCAGATTTAAATTTTCTAGATCGGGATGATTATTTTTCAAGATGTCAAAGGCTTCAATAATACTCTCCACATTTTTACGCGGCTCTAAAGTGCCGAGGAAAAAAATGAAATTTTTCGGCAATTGGAATTTTTGTTTAATTTGCTTAAAATCAGGGCTAGTTTTATCTAATTTTCTGTAAAATTGGCTGTCGACTCCTGAATAGATGACTTTGATTTTAGCTTCGGGAACAGCATATAAATTTATCAAGTCATTTTTAGTATTTTGGGAAACAGCAATAATTTTATCGCAATCGGAAATTAAGCGGCGTGGATTTATAATTTTATGCCATAAACTTCTTTTTTTTGAAAAAAAATGCGGTGAAATTTCAAAAGACAAATCATGCACTGTCATAATTTTGCGGCTTTTTTTCGAACAGGACGCAAAATTCAAGTTAGGCATAAAAAAAACATCCACATCGCCAAGCAATTTATCTATTTTGGGGTATTTTAAAGCTCTTAAGCTTAAATTGAACAATTTATTCGGATAGTTAAAGCCAGCGAATTTTACATTCGGGTAATTAAATTGAGGCAGATTTGATGCTACGTTTTGGCGGGCATTATAAAAAAGGAGATATTGATTTCTATGGTCAATATCAAAGATATTTTTTAACAGATTAAATGTATATTCAGCAACTCCGGAATAATTTGGCTGCATCAGACAGCGGATATCAATTCCAATTTGCATATGATTGGTAATTTGGGTAATACGGTAGCAATAAATAGTAATGCAATAGTAATACATGGGGAC
>DSBA01000045.1 GCA_011046145.1 Candidatus Uhrbacteria bacterium
TATCTAGGAGAATACGTCTGGAGATATAATAACAGAAATTTAAATTTAAAAGAACAGGAAAAACGCTTATATAAGCTAATTATTAACGATTAATTGGTCCGAAAATCGGACTTTACCCAAAATTAATTATATATGAATAAAATAATTAAAATATTTACTGACGGCGGCGCCAGGGGTAATCCCGGGCCGGCAGCTATAGGCGTTGTGATTAAGGATGAAAAAGATAATATTTTAAAAGAGTATCATGAATTTGTAGGAAAAGCGACCAACAACCAGGCTGAATACCGGGCATTGATTAAAGGCTTGGAATTAGCTAAAGAATTTAAACCTCAAAAAGTCATTTGTTATCTGGATAGTGAATTAATAGTAAAACAAATGAAGCAAGAATACAGGGTGAAAGATAAAAATTTGCAGCCACTTTTTATTAAAGCCTGGAATGCGGCTTTGGGTTTGAAAAATGTCAGCTATCATCATATTGCCAGGGATCTCAATAAAGAGGCGGACAAGCTTTTGAATTTGGAGCTGGATAAGCATTGTTGATTTGTCGCATTAAGTTAATTTGTGATATAATAAACTAGAGTTTGAGTGCTTTAGCATTATAGTGTTATAGTACTAAAATTTTAAAATCTAAAACGCTAAAATTTAAATTATATGGCTAAACCAAGCAGCTTTCTAGGCGTTGACTTGTCGCCTGACGCTATAAAATTGGTTGAATTAAGGCCGGAAAAAGGCAAACCACAATTAGTGACCTATGGCTATACAGAGAGCAAAGGCGATGTTTTAATGGGCGATTTTATAAGCAATAAAAATATTACTACAACATTATTGAAAGAGGTAGCTGACAGGGCAAAAGTGACGACAAATTATGCTCTGGCAGCTTTGCCCAATGCTTCAATATTTTCTTCGGTAGTTAAATTATCTAATCTTCTTAAGAGAGATTTGGATAATAAAGCTAAAATTAAAGATTTGCTTTCAGCTGAAGTTAAAAAAATATTGCCAAGGCCCCTTGAAGAAATGGTTTTTGATTTTAACCTTATTCCTACGGAAAATGTGCAAAAAGCCGGCCGCAACGACAAATTGGAAGTGGTGAGATTTTTAATTACAGCCGCGCCAAATGAAATAGTTAAAAACTATGTTGATATTTTCAAACAGGCTGGTTTTCAGCTGACTAATTTGGATATAGAGTCTTTTGCTTTGGAACGTTCTTTAATCGGCACTGACAGGTCTTTGCTTATGATTATTGATATTGGCGAAAACAGAACATCTTTGTCAATTGTCAATTTGACAATCCCAATTTTAAACCGAGGTATTCAGGTTGGCGGCGCTGCAGTGACAAAATCAATAGCTGATAGCCTGAAAATTACTATTTCAGACGCGGAAAATTATAAATTGGATTTGGGCATTATGATGGCTCAAGAAAATATGGAAAATTACCCCGCACCAGTAGAAGAAGCTTTGGCACCTATTGTTACTGAAATCAAATATCTCTTGAAATCTTATTATGAACAAATGGGCCAGGAAAAAACTTTAGATAAAATCATTTTGACAGGGGGCGGAGCTTTGCTTGGCAATTTTTTGGATAAGTATTTGACTAATGTTTTGAATGTCAGAACTTATGTGGGAGATCCTTGGGCCAGGGTTATTTATCCGGAAGAGTTAGCGCCTGTTTTGCAGGAAATAGGCCCTCGTTTTTCAGTTGCTTTGGGCTTGGCAATGAGAGAAATTGTTTAATTTCCGCAAATTTACTGATCTGCTACAAATAGACAAATAACCAGTCAGTTTTATAAAATTTATAAGGCTAAAAATTAAGTGCAAGTTTTAAAATTAGTAAGGGATTTGTAATAATATGCCGATAGATCTTTTAGGCGGCGAGGCTAAAAAGCCGATTAAAAAAAAGACAGCAGATTTTGAAGTAAGAATGCACCTGCCCAAAAAAGAGGAGATTAAAAAAGAAAAAGAAAGGGTGAAAATAAAAAAAGAAAGAAAAGAGGAAGAAGCAAAAGAAGAATTTCAGGAAGTCAATTTGCTGCTGTCTTTCAGGCGATATTTGTTAAAGAAATATTTAGTTTTTTCAGCTCTTTTTGTTATAATTATAGTTGCAGGCTTTTTAATTTACGCAGGTTATGTTTATTTTTTTCCCAAACTGCCACCTGCGCCATTGCTTAGCAATGAAAATGCAAATGAGCCAGTTGCAGTTATTGAGCCTCCGATTGAGCCGCCGCTGATTCAGCCTAGTCCTTTGCCAGAACCTCCTGCCCCACCACCGCCACTGCCATCTCCAATTCCAGAACCAGTATTGCCACCAGAACCATTGCCAGAATTGCCTTTGCCAGATACGGAATTGGCGCCTTTGCGCGGTTCAGTAGTTAAATTTATTGATTCTGAAAATCTTTATTTAGTTGAAGACAACGGAGAATTGCGGTTGATAGATGTAAATACGGTTATTTTTAAAAATGGCCAGAGAGCCGACCAACTCAGTCCCAGATTAATTTATACTCTTGCTGACCGTTATCAATATATCAGGCGCGGCAAAGACGTAAAAGGCCAAGTTGACTGGGATCCCCGAGTTTTAATCCCTGAAGAGTTAGAGCTTTTTTTATAAACATTTTTTATAATTTTTAATTTTAATTTTAAACAACATGGCAAAAGAAAAAAAGATAAAAATAATTTTAATTGAAGACGATTCTTTCTTGGTAGAAATGTATTCTACCAAATTTGAATTGGAAGGCTTTGAAGTTATTTCAGCGGAAGACGGCAAAAAGGGGTTGGAAATGGTAAAAAAGGAAAAGCCGGATATTATCCTTTTGGATATTTTAATGCCCCAGATGGACGGCTTTGCTGTTTTAGACGCTTTGAAAAAAGATAAAGAAGTGGCGGACATCCCTGTTATTTTGCTGACTAATTTAGGCCAAAAAGAGGATGTAAAAAAAGGCTTTGAAAAAGGGGCAGTCGGCTATTTGATCAAAGCCCATTTTATGCCTTCTGAAGTTGTTGATAAAATCAAGAAAATTTTAAAAGAAAATAAAAAATAAGATTTATATTAAGCAGATGAAAGAAAAGGGCATAACTAAAATTGAAGCCTTAATAATTGGTCTTTTGGCTTTAATTATAATCATGGGCAATATTTTTTTTATTTCTTATTTGAATTCTAAGGCGCGTGATATTCAGGTCTTATCAGAGGTCAAGCAGATAAGAGACGGATTGGAAGTTTTTTTACTAACCAATAATTTTTATCCGGAAGCCAAAGACCCCATGGTTTTAAACGATGTTTATCTGGGAACAGAAAAATTATGTTTAAGCGGTTTTAAAAAATTGTCTGATTTTTGCGATAAAAATATTTTAACGCCTATACCTAATCAGTATTTTAACCAGGGCAACCGCTATTATTATAAATCAGCCGACGACAATAAAAATTATCAAATAGAGTTTGAATTAAAAACTAATTTTAAAAGGCAGGGGCTTTTCAAGGGGGTAAATTGCGCCACTAATTTGGGCATAAATAGCCAGCCTTGTTTTTAAAAAAAATATGAAAAATTTTAATGGACAAAAAGGCTTTACATTGATTGAACTTTTGGTTATCATCATCATCATCATCATTTTGGCTGGTATTAGCATTATTGCTTTAAACGGCCAAAGGGCCAAAGCGCGCGATGCAAATAGGATAAGCGATGTTAAACAGATCCGTACGGCTTTGGAATTTTATTTTAGCGATGAGGGAGAATACCCGGCCATTAGCCAGCCTGTTGTTTTGGGCAAAGGCAATGCGGAAAAATTATGTTCTAAGGCTGAAGGTGGTTTTGTGTCTGCAACAACAGCCTGTAGCCAGGAAACAACTTATATGAGCAAGGTGCCTACAGATCCTTTGCCTGACCGGCAATATACTTATACTGGCTCAAACGATGGTTTTGACATACTTTTTATTACGGAAAAAGAAAGCAGTTTGGGGCTGGCTGGCGCTTATCATGCCCATTCCGAAACCATTGATACCAGTTCTGGCAATAGATAAAACATAAAAAACAGGCTGTTTCGGGGGGAAAATCGCCTGTTTTTTAATTGCTAAAAAAGTGTTATAATTTAATCAGTTAAAAGTTAAAAAGTTTATAAAGTATAAAGTTTACTTTATTAATTTTCTACTTTCTACTTTATACTTGATTTATGCTTTACAGTGCATTTATTTTTTTCTTGACTGGTTTGATTTTAGGCAGTTTTTTAAACAGCCTGGCTTATGGTTTGTATTATAAATTGCCTCTTTGGCGGCGTTCTTTTTGCCCCAAATGCAAAAAAATCATCAAAATAAAAGATTTAATGCCTTTGCTAAGTTTTATTTTTTTGGGCGGCAAATGCCGTTTTTGCAAAGGCAAAATCAGCTGGCAATATTTTGTTGTAGAATTAGCCACAGGCCTTGTTTTTATCCTGTTTTTTGTCAAATATGGGGCTTTGAATTTATTTTTATGGCGTGACTTATTTTTTGCTTTGATTTTGATTTTTCTTTTTGTTTTTGATTTAAAATATTATCTGATTTTAGATAAAATTGTTTTGCCCGCTTTAATTCTGGCAATAATAATCAGCTTGGCATCGGGTTTGGGATTTTTAAATTTAATAATTGGAATTTTAATCGGCGCTTTGTTTTTTGGGCTGCAGCACATAATCTCCAAAGGCAGCTGGGTTGGCGAAGGCGATATAAAACTTGGCGCATTAATCGGCGCCATGCTGGGGTGGCCGTTGGTAATTTTGGCGCTGGCTTTGGCTTATATTATTGGCGGCGCAGTCGCGGTTTTTTTGCTGGTCAGTGCCAGAAAAAAATTTGGCGATATTCTGCCCATGGGTACTTTTTTAACCGCGGCAGCAATTATTGTTTTGCTTTGGGGCGAGGACATTTTGCGAATTTTTGGCATGTGATTTTTAAATAAATTAAAATAAAGCTTTATATTTTTTAAATAATTATCATGACAAAGGAAGAAGCTAAAAAAAGAATAGAAAAATTAAAAAGCGAGATTAATCATCATCGTTATATTTACCATGTTTTAGATCGTCAGGAAATTTCTGACGCGGCTTTGGATTCTTTAAAGCACGAGCTTTATGAATTGGAACAGCAATATCCGGATTTGATTACTTCGGATTCTCCAACCCAGAGGGTCGGCGGCGAGCCATTGGCCAAATTTGCCAAAATAAAACACCGCCAGCCAATGCTTTCTATTGAAGATGTTTTTAGTTTTGAGGAATTAAAAAAATGGCAGGAGCGGATTGCCAAATTGGCGCCGCGAGCCAGGCTTGATTATTTTGCGGAAGTAAAAATGGACGGGCTGGCTTTATCTTTGGTTTACAAAAATGGAATTTTGTTGTCAGCAGCTACCAGAGGCGACGGTAAAACAGGTGAAGATATTACTCGAAATATTAAGACAATTGAAGCCATTCCTTTGCGCCTTATTAATTTGGATAAAATTAAAAACCCGCCTCAATACATTGAAATCCGCGGCGAAGTTTTTATGTCTAAAAAGGTTTTTGAAAAGCTGAACAAGGAGCAGGAGAAAAAAAACGAAAAAAAATTTGCTAATCCGCGCAATGCGGCGGCTGGTTCAGTCAGGCAATTGGACCCGAAAATTACAGCCTCACGGCAATTAAATTTTTACGGCTATGACTTGATTGATGATCTGGGGCAAAAGACCCATCAGCAGTCGCATGAATTAATTAAGCAAATAGGCATTCCGATAAATCCTTTATTTGCTCATTGTAAAAATTTGGGCGAGGTGGAAGATTTTTATAAAAAAACCCAAAAACAAAGGGACGGGCTTGATTACTGGATTGACGGAATTGTGGTGAATGTCAATGACATTGATTTGCTGAAAAAATTAGGCGTTGTCGGCAAAACCAGGCGCGGCATGGTGGCTTATAAATTTCCGGCTGAACAAGCGACAACAATTGTGGAAAATGTAAGTTTTAATGTCGGCAGGACAGGAGTTTTGACTCCGGTCGCTGATTTAAAGCCGGTATTAATCGGCGGCACGATTGTTTCTCGCGCGACTTTGCATAATATTGACGAGATAAAAAGGCTGGGCATTAAAATCGGAGATACTGTTATTCTTGAAAAAGCCGGCGATGTTATTCCTAAAGTTATTCAAGTTTTGCCTAAATTAAGGACAGGCCGGGAAAAAGAAATTAAAATCCCTGACAAATGCCTGATTTGCGGCTCAAAAATTGAACGTAAAAAAGCAGAAGTCGCCATTTATTGCTCTAATAAAAATTGTTTTGCTGTCCAATTTAGGAAAATCAACCATTTTGTCAAAGCCATGGCAATTGATGGTTTGGGCCCCAAAATAATCGAGCAATTAATGAATGAGGGCTTGATCAGCAATCCAGCTGATATTTATGAGCTGGAAAAAGGAGATTTAGAGCCTTTGGAGCGTTTTGGCGAAAAATCAGCCCAAAATATAATTGAAGCGATTGATAAAAGCAGAAAAATTAATCTGGCGGATTTTATTTACGCTTTGGGCATCAGGCATGTGGGTGAAGAGACGGCTTTTGCTTTGGCTAATTATTTCGCTGAATTGCCTAAAATTACAAGCGCTTCAATTGAAGGTTTGCAAAAAGTCCCTGATATTGGCAGCATAGTGGCTCAAAGCATTTATGATTATTTTCAGGACAGGAAAAATTTGGAGCTTATTGATAAATTGTTAAAGCAAATTAAGATTGAAAAAACTGAAAAAGCCAAACAAACCTTAGCCGGCAAATCTTTTGTTTTAACAGGCTCGCTTGATTCAATGGCCAGAGATGAAGCAAAAACCATGATCAGGAAATTAGGCGGCGATATTTCTTCATCAGTCAGTAAAAAAACAGATTATGTCGTGGCTGGTTCTGAACCAGGTTCAAAATTTGATAAAGCGAAAAAACTTGGGGTTAAAATAATCAATGAAAATGAATTTTTGAAAATGATAAAATAGCAATGATTGCTGGTTGCGGATTGCAGATTACAGTAATAAAATTAATAATCTGCAATCTGTAATCTGCAATCTTAAATCTTAATTCCAAAACCATGCAAATCCACATCAAAGGCACAAATTTAGAGCTTACAGACGCGATTAAAAATTATGCCCATGAAAAAATCAGCAGTCTGGAAAAATTTTATGACGGTGTTTTAATTGCTCGGGTAGAGGTTGGAGTTACAACCAAACACCACCAAAAGGGCAATATTTTTCGGGCAGAAGCTAATTTAGAAGTGCCGCAAAAATATAATCTTCGCGCTGAAGCTGAAAAAGAAGATTTGTACATGGCGATTAATGAAGTCAAGGATGATCTGCAAAGGCAGATAAAAAAATTTAAAGAGAAAAAACGGGGCAATTTTAAATTTTAGCAATATTTCTCGTCGCTATTACCCCCCAATATTTGGGTAGTTTTTTCTTGTGAAAATTTTTAATTTATTGTATAATAAAAAAGGAAAAAGGTTTAATTTTAATAAAAATATGGTGCAAAAATTAAGGCGGCTGATATTTTTGAAATTAATTAGCTCAAAAGCTAAGCTGATTTTGGTTTTGGCTTTTTTCTTGGCATTAACCAGTTTTTTTAGCCGTGATTATTTGCAGCCGGTTAAAGCGGATATTTTAAGTTATAACGAGGATTTTAGCACAGAAATTTTTAAAGATAATACGGCCACAACTGGTAAATGGGATACTGTGTTGCAAGAAGCCCGTCTTTTAGGAAAAGATTGGTTTAATATGGGTGAAACAGCCAGCGGCTATGAAAATATTTCCCAGACCCCTGGGCATTCTCTCTTTTATGTAATTTTATTTGAAAGGCATTCTGAAGATATGCAATTGGATTCTGATGATAAGCCTTATATTGTTTGGAGGGATAATACTGTGGGTGAATATGAAATATATTTTAGCAGATGGACAGAGGGTATTGGCTGGACCAGCATGGACGGCAGTTTAGGCGCTGATAATCTTTCTAATAGTAGCGCTTTTTCTTACAGGCAAGTAATTCAGCTTGATTCCGGCAATAATCCTTATGTTGTTTGGGAAGATGGCATCGCATTAGGTAATGGAGATATATATTTTAGCAAATGGACAGAGAGCGTAGGCTGGACAAAAATGGATGGCACTTTGGGGTATGATAACCTTTCTAATGATACATCTGCCAAATCAACATTACCTCTGCTAAGATTAGATTCTAGCGGTAATCCGCTTGTTGTTTGGCAAGATGAAAGATTAGGAGTCTGGGAAATTTTTTTAACTAAATGGACAGATGGCGTAGGCTGGACAAAAATGGATGGCACTTTGGGTTATGATAATATTTCTAATACAGCGGATTCATCGGGTTTGCCCCAATTGCAATTAGATAGTAATAGTTTTCCTTATGTTATTTGGGAAGATCCAATAACGGGTAGTTACGAGATTTATTTTAGTAAATGGACAGATGGGGTGGGTTGGACAAAAATGGATGGTACTTTGGGATATGACAATATTTCTAATACTGCCGGCGATTCAACAACTGCAAAGCTGATACTAAATGCGGCTGATAAACCCTATCTTGTTTGGCAGGATAATGCAACCGGTAATAATGAAATATATTTCAGTAAATGGACAGATGGCGTTGGTTGGAGCAAAATGGATGGCATGCCAGGTTATGATAATATTTCCAATAATGCCGGTGCTTCTGTTAAGCCTCAAATTCAATTGGACATTAGTGGCAATCCGTTTGTTGTCTGGCAGGATAATACAACCGGCAATGATGAAATATATTTCAGTAAATGGACAGATGGCGTTGGTTGGAGCAAAATGGATGGCACGCCAGGTTATGATAATATTTCCAATAATGCCGGTGTTTCTATAGTGCCTTTAATGCAATTGGACGCTGGCAATAATCCGCTTGTTGTTTGGCAAGATGATTCAGAAGGCAATTATGAGGTTTATGTCAGTAAATGGACGGCGGGTACTGGCTGGACAAAAATGGATGGCACGCCAGGCTATGATAATATTTCCAATAATAGCGGCAATTCGCGCACACCAATAATCAGATTGGATTCCAGTGGTCAGCCACACATTGTCTGGGAAGATGATACAGAGGGGAATAGAGAAATATATTTCAGCAAATGGCTGTATTATAAGTCGTCTTCCATAATCCAATCTTTAAAT
The DNA here is from genome assembly GCA_011046145.1 of Candidatus Uhrbacteria bacterium. Lineage (GTDB taxonomy): Bacteria > Patescibacteriota > Patescibacteriia > CAIXNZ01 > CAIXNZ01 > DSBA01. The sequence continues at coordinate 9,129 of DSBA01000045.1, forward strand.
GTCAACAGCACGAGTGATTTTGTAACCAGCGCTACTTTAACAGCTAGTGAGACATTAAGCGGCCAAATAATAGATTATTATTTATCCAATAATGGCGGGGCGAGTTGGAATTCTGTGCTGCCAGGCAGTTTGCATGTTTTTTCTAGTGTTGGTTCTGATTTAAGATGGCGGGCAGTTTTACAAACTATTAATCCTAATACCACGCCTATTATTGATGATTTGTCAGTGGTATATAATACGGCTTTAGGTGTCGGAGGCGGAGTTGTTGGAGGGGTGGAAACTTTGCCTAACGCGCCAATCAACTTGACCTGCGAAGCCCAAAGTCAGGCAGCAATACGCTGGAGTTTTGAAGACCAGGCAGATAATGAGACAGGGTTTAAATTGTATGACGCAACAACAGACTTGGTTGTTTTAGATACTTTACCAAATATTACGACTGATTTGGAATATTTTGACGAAGCAGAATTAGAAATAAACAGCCAATACTCAAGATATGTGACAGCCTTTTCCGGAGCAGGGGAATCAGGTCCGTCAAATACAGCAGCCTGCTACACCTTGGCTAATAAGCCGTTAGGATTAGAGATATTAGAAACCGGAGAAGAAGAAATAGTATTAAGGCTTAAAAGCGGAGATGGCAATCCAGAATATACAGAATATGCGATTAAAGAACTAAACACAGGCAATTATGTGCAGACAGACGGAAGTTTTGGAGATACAGAAGCTTGGCAAACGCAAGAAGCCTGGGGCGAGATAAGGGTGACAGGCGCTGGTTATGAATATGAAGAAGAGGGGCTTGATTATCAAATCAGTTTAACTCCAGGCGAGGAATATGATTTTAGCGCCAAAGCCAGAAACGGAGACGGCATAGAAACAGAGTTTTCAGCCAGCACAACAGCTTTGGCA
>DSBA01000100.1 GCA_011046145.1 Candidatus Uhrbacteria bacterium
AGCTCTTTTATTTGTTCTTTTGTGAATGTTTTTCTGTTCATATTCTTTGCTTTATTATTTATACTTTTAGATTACAAAAAAGAGACACATTGTGTCTACTTTTTGGGGTACAGATCAGTTGTGTCTACTTTTTGGGGTACAGATCATAATAAACTACCAGCTTTCTCACTTATTTGTCCATATATCTCATTATTAGCCCATAATTTAATTAACAAATCTTCAGCCAAATTTAAAAAAATTTCATTCTGCTCCTCTTGCAATGAAAATTCTAATAGATTTAAAGCGGAATCTTTATCCTTTAAAATCCTTTGCCATAGAGATGTATTGGGGTTAGCCTCATGACCAATTTCATCAATTATATTTAGTGCATAAATACGTATACTTTCGAATGGGTGTTTTATTAATTTTTCTAATAGAATCATCGCCTTATTCCTAAATTCATCAATTTCAATTTTGAATTTATCATAATCAAGAAATTTTCTACCTATTGTTAAGCTGTCGGCATAAGACTCTCTAAACTGATGAGAGCCAGATAACGCCTCTTTAGCACCGTCAGAGGCTAATTCCGCCCTATCTTTACTACAATCTTCTTTTTGAACCCATTCGATAAGTTCAGATAAGGATTCAGAAGCTGAAGCAATATTGAGTTCGATAGGCGAAGTTAAATTTCTAACTAAGATTTGAGGCTCATAATTATTATATAAACCCTTTAAATTTTCAGTTACCATCTTGTCGATCAATAGTAACGCCTTATTTTGATAACCTGGTACATGAGACAACTGATCAATAACCAAGCCAATATCATCTCTGCTTAGTTTGCTTTTTAAACTATCAAGATAAGTATGCAAAAGGTTAACTGTCTCATTGGGAGCTAAAAAGGCTAAAGGAGCTACCATCTTTAAATATTCATGAGCGCCAAATTCATTAATATTTGATGATTTTTTTATCATTAAGTTTATAAAATTACTTATTGCTTTTTGAGCAGAAGCGGTATCCATATGTCTAGATGCATCGGCTAAATTAGCTACAATTTTTTCGTTACATAATGGTAACCAGTTTTCCAATAATTGATTGATGATATCCTCTCCGTCCTTACTGTCGAATTTTTGAGATAAGTATAAATCTCCAGCCATATCAGGATTAAAACGAATCGAGTTTCCCACATCTCTTAAGATTTCGGAATCTCGCATCTTTTTTATTAAATGTATGACTTTCTCTGAAGTAATACCAACCACCTCTGACAATTTTTTTTGAATAAAATCGTCTTTTAAATCTAAAGGCACAATAGTAGCAAGATTCGTTAATAATGATTCAATCTGGCCATTTAACATCTCACCCTTCAACGAATCGATGGTTTGCTCCTCTAAGGTATTTTCAATATGAGTTTTGATAGAGTTTGGATCTATGTCTTTTTTGCCGATCGTTTTTCCTATTGTAACAATATAATACGGTATTTTATTCATGGCTTTTATAATCCTATCGGCGTTTTTAATATTGGTATTACCAGCAGATCGGGATAAAAGTTCGATTAGTCCTTGTTCGGATAATTCGTCTAATTTTAAAAATTTATATTCAAAAGCTTCCAGTCTTTGATTTTTCAATAGTTCATCAATTATCGTTAATCCTGAAGTTCTGCATGCAAATACAATTTTAATGTCCTCTGGCAAACTAGCCCTAGAGAAAGCAATCAGACATTTTGTTATTTCTGGATATCTTTCTGCATCATCTAGCACCAGTAGGTATTTATATTGACTTGCCAATTCATCATTGACTGCATCACTAAATGATCTTATCCCTGGTCTACAAAATAATATTAACCTCTTACTTATTGTCTCGTAAACTTTTTCAGTTAAAGATTTTAGGAAGTTACTTTTCCCATAACCTCCAGGTGCATGAATCACCAAAATTTTAGCTTTTACATCTTTGATAAAAATTTTAACACTATCCGTGGTATTTGTTTGTTCTAATAGGTCGCCTTCCAGTAATTTATTTTCGATAGTTTCAAAATAGGTACTGCTAGGCACGAACATTGGGTACTGAGGATTTCCGAAATAATTTTGCCTTAACCAATACCACTTATTTAATAAAATATCCAAGTAGGCTTTATCCCATATTATTAAATCCTTTACATGCCCATTATTAATTTTCTTTAATTCCTCGATATAATTGACGATCAATTCTGCATTAGTAGCTAAAACTAAATAGTCTACCTTATTTTTTTGTGCTTTTTCTAATTCCTCTTTTACTGATTTTTTTAAATAATCGAACGCTTTTTTGCCATTTAATTTTGACCATTTGGATTGAAAAGACCAGATACCCGTTAAATTTAAATATTCCCCAGTAAATTTTGCATCCCAACCGCCATCAGCCCCAATATAAGGGCTACTAGGAATAAATCCGGGTTTATTTAATTCAAAAGACACCAGATCGTTTACCAACACCTGGAAATGTTTCTCGTTATCAATTTTTGCCCAATCTAAATACGACATAATGTGTTTAAGTAATTCAATTTTACGCCTAAAAACGAGCTGAGTCAAACGCAAAAAACGCCAAAATTTAGAGGTAAAAATTGGCGTTTTTTTATATCCTGATTAGATTAACTAGCCCTTATAAATGCGTTATAAACTTTTAATCCTTCAGAATCTCCAGAGGGTATTAATTCGCCATCTGGATTAAGAGCTATTGATAACCTGTAAGTTTTTGCTGGCTGATTTGCAAACCAAAGGTACAAGATACCTGGGATTACGGCAAGGCACAATAGTATTAATGCAACAAGACAACTTCCTTTTGAACCAGCAGTTACTTTTTGATAACTCAACATCTCTTTGCTTTTATTTATTAGAACCCAACCACTGCCGTACGATCTCATGAATTCTTCAAACTGTCTTAAGCTACTATTAGTTATCATTTTGGAGGATGGATTCTCGCTACCATCCAAAGAGCTTTTACAATATTTACAAAATATTGCGTTGTCTTGCACTTCTTCGGCGCAAAATGGACATTTTTTCATAAACTTTTTAATTATATGAATCAATTACTCCATCATTATTGTTATCGTAGAAACAGCTTGGCGTATAATTGAACCAACACCATTGCCATTGAGTACCACTGCCGTAATTTGAAGGATTGGCTGAATCAGGCAGGCCCCTATTAACTTTTAACATATCAAGTGTCATGCCAATCCAAATTCTGTTATTTGCCACATCTTCACATTCAGATTTTAGCCACTCAGGATGCTTCTTACATAATTGACCTGCTTTTGTTTTTTCCCAAGCTTCTTGTTCTGCTTTTAATTTTGCATCAGCTTCTGCTTTAGCTTTTTCGGCAGCTTCTTGTTCTGCTTTTATTTTTGCTTCCGCTTCGGCTTTAGCCTTTTCCTTAGCTGCTATTTCTTCGGGCGTAAAGGTTCTATTTATTGTTATTTTTTGACTTGTTGCGCTACTTTCAGACCGACTATTACTGGCAATAACGATAAAATCATTTTTTTCTTCAGGCAACTGAGCCGTATACTCAAAGCTTCCATTAACTACCTGGATTTTAGTTTGATTTATTTTTACGGTTGAATCAGCGGGATCTACTGAACCAGTGAATTTTATTGTTTGACCTTGAATCGAGGAATTATTCTCAGGAGAAGTGATCGCTAATACTGGCGTTCTATTTAAATATTGTAAATATCCGATCATAGCTATGGAAAAAATCACACCTATTATGGTAATACCAATTTTATACTTTTTATCTAATTTTGTTTTTTGCCAAACGTACCAGATAACTACCGCTGGGATTGAAATGTACCAAATAGCAATCGCTATTATAATTCCAAGAATTATACCTGCAACTTTTAAAAATGGCATCCAGACTCCTAAAACTGAAGTCTGTTTTGTTTCATTTGATTTGTTTGCTGGTTTATTGGTGTTAGCGGAATGCAAACTACTTCCGCAATGTCTGCATTTTATCGCTTCCTCTTTAATTTCTTCGGCGCAAAATGGGCATTTTTTCATATTGTTGTTAGTTAATTATTATAAAATTAATTATTGAAAAATTAAACAAAAAAGGACTCCCGCCAGCTGATAACCCCTTTCGGTGTTATCACTGCATCCTTTCGGAGGCAGACCTATCCTACAAGTGCTGGACAGAAGTCCATCTTTATGTAGGATAGGTTTTGCGACCATGCCCAGCATTACTACTAGGTTTAGGTCTAATATTAAGTTTTTCTAATACAATTATAGCGCATTCTGCGGGTTTCGTCTATTGTAGCTTAGATTCAGAGCCTTGCGAAGCAAAGTTATCAACAGGCTGTTTTTATAATTTAATTATATGATTTGCAATAATTTCCAATAATAAGAATAAGAAGTTATCTGGGCTAATGTCAGATTAATATCGGCTAAAAACTTGCAAATAGCATTTTAAAACTTGTACAAACCTGAAAGTAGTTTATTTCAAAAAAGCTATTGACGTCCTATTTTGGGGTGTTAAAATAAGATTAAGATACTTTTCTTTGGTGTAATTAGTTTTAAAATATCTTGGGCGGGCTAAGACCCCGTCCTCCTGAACAGCTATATTAGCTGACAAAAACAAAGTTATGGAAAGAGGCGTTCTCTTTTTACTTTGTGTTTGTTGGTGTGATCAGCTGTTTTTTGTTTTATCTATTAAAGCTAATTAATTAGTAATTAAAAATCTATGAACAAAGTTCAAGCCACAAAATCGGATTTAAAAATCCATTACATCAGTATCGAACTGATTAAGCCCAACGAATCAAATCCGCGGAAAATGACACCCAAACAAAAAGAAGACCTAAAGGAAAACATTCAAAAATTCGGTTTTGTTGATCCGCTGGTTTTAAATCAGCATAAAGGTCGGGAAAATTTTCTAATCGGCGGTCACCAGCGTTTAATCATCGCCAAAGAACTTGGACACAAAAAAGTGCCTGTTGTTTTTGTTGACTTGGACAAGGAAAAAGAAAGTGAACTTTTAATCAGGCTTAATAAAAATCAGGGCGAATGGGATATAAAACTTCTGGCAGATTTTGATCCCAAGTTGCTGGAAAGCATAGGTTTTACTTCTGATGAGCTTGATAATATTTTTCAGATAGAAGACAATCCCGAAGTCTTTGATTTAGACAAGGAATTAAAAAAACTGGACATTAATAAAATTAACATTAAAAAAGGCGATGTCTATCAGCTGGGTGGGCACCATTTAATGTGCGGAGATTCAACCATTGAAGCTGACATGCTTAAATTGATGGATGGTGTCAAAGCTGATATGTGCCTGACCGATCCTCCATATATCTTAAATTATTTAGCGGGCAAAAAGAAAAAAGGCCAAGCCACAACTGGCTTTGGCTATAAAAGAGATCGCCGTTATTTGGAAACCGAAAGTTTGCCAGATGATTTTACGGAAAAATGGATGGCTAATATTAACAAAGTTCAAAAAGATGATTTTAGTATTATTGTTTACGAGAATTGGAAAAACATCAGGATCATCTGGAACGAAATGGAAAAATACTGGAAATTAAAAAATATGATAGTATGGCATTTGCCCAACCGTTGCCAGGGGTTTGCCGCTAAGAACAAATTCTTTAACAAATATGATATAGCCATGGTCGGTACTTCAAAAGATCACAAAGGATTAGAACTTAATGATGAAGGTGAACTTCTAGAAAATGAGTACCAAATTGCATTGTATGCCATCAGCGGAAAAGCACAATGGGAATCATATAAAAAAGGCAACAAATATTGTCCTACGGATTTTATTGAATATAAGTCAGCTGATGAGAAAAATTCAGGGCAAGGTATTATCTTTGGCACTAAGCCGACAGAAATTTTAATTCCGTATATAAAAGTGCTGACCAAGAGAGATGATTTGATTATTGAGCCTTTCGGCGGTTCTGGAAGTACTTTAATAGCTTCGGAAAAAATGAAACGTCGCTGTTACCTGATGGAAAAATCACCAGTCTATGCTGAAGTGATTAAACATCGCTGGGAAAAGATGACCGGCTTGAAAGCTAAAAAATTAACCTAACCTATATGATTACCGATAAGACTAAAATTGCTTTAATTGAGCAGTTTAAACAAATGCCAATCATTGAAGTGGCTTGTAAGAAAATCGGCATAGGTCGGGCGACTTTTTACCGCTGGAAAAAAAGCAATAAGGAATTTGCCAAACTATGCGATGAAGCTCTTAGCCAGGGAAGGTTATTTATTAATGATTTGGCTGAAAGCCAGCTTTTACAAGCAATTAAAGAAGGCAACATGACAGGTGTGATTTTTTGGTTAAAGAATAACCATAGAAATTACGGCACCAAAATTGAAATTAAAGGCAAAATCAGAACCGAGCATGAAAATCTGACAAAAGAGCAAAAGGCATTGATAAAAGAGGCATTAAAAAAATCGGTTTTGATCGAAAATGTCTCACATCCTGATAATAATGTTTAAATATATGCCAAGCATACCTAATAATGATCAATTGATCAACAGAATTACTAACGATAGTAATTTACGCATGGCGATTGCTAAAGCCAACCATCAATATTTTTTTGGTATCTATTTTAGTCATTATATTAAATACGAATCAGCGCCTTTCCATAAAGAAATTTTTGCTCTGACTGAAAATAAAGATATCAAAACTGCAGTCATCCTGGCTTTTCGCGGATCTTCTAAATCAACTATTGTAACGCTTTCATATCCCTTATGGGCGATTCTAGGAGACATGCACAACAAGTTCGTTATAATCGTCGGGCAAACCCAACGGCAAGCTCGCCAGCATCTTTATAATATCAGATGCGAACTATTATCCAATGAGTTGCTAAAACGAGACTTGGGTCCTTTTAAAGAGGAGGAAAATGAATGGGGCTCATATTCTTTAGTTTTGCCCTGGTATAATGCTCGCATTTCTGCCGTTTCCATGGAACAGACAATCCGAGGGATGAGACACGCTGAGCACCGCCCCGATTTGATTATTTGCGATGATATAGAGGACATTAATACCGTACGTACAAAAGAAAGCAGGGACAAAATATTTGACTGGATCACTGGCGAAGTTATTCCTGCAGGCGATAATAATACTAAAATTATTTTCGTTGGTAATCTTTTGCACGAGGACAGCTTATTAATGCGCTTAAAGCAAAAAGTTGAGAATAATGAATTCAATGCCGTGTTCAAACAAATTCCTTTACTGGATGAAAATGATAAAATTGCTTGGCCTGGCAAATACCCTGACATGCAAGCAATTGAAACCGAAAAAAGAAAAATCGGCAGTGATACTGCTTTTCAAAGAGAATATCTGCTAAGGATTATTGCAAAGGAAGATAGAGTTATTCAACGAGAATGGATTCAGTATTATGATGCCTTGCCGCTTGAATATCCCGTTGCCATAAATATTGGAGTTGATCTGGCTATTTCAGTAAAACAAACAGCTGATTGTACTGCTATGGTTTCAGCCTATGTTTATGGCCATAGAGAAACAAGCAAAATTTACATTCTGGCAAATCCTGTCAACGACAGAATCACGTTCCCCCAAACATTAAATCAAATTAGAATTATGCATCGTACTTATAATTCCTATTGCTCGTGTAAATTTTTTATTGAGGATGTCGGTTATCAAGCTTCTATTATCCAGCAATTAAAATCGGAATATTTAAACATAGAAGAATATAAAGTCCATGGCCAGGACAAATATTCAAGATTGGCTGTCATAAGCCATCTAGTTCAGGAGGGAAGAATTTTATTTCCGCGTAAAGGTGCTGAGTTGTTAATTCAGCAATTAGTCAATTTTGGCATAGAAAAGCATGATGATCTGGCTGATGCTTTTGCCATAGTTGTTCATAAAACAATAGAACGCACTTTTAATCGTTGCCGAGGATTTACCAGGGATCAGATGAATGTTAGATTTTAGAGCCTTTAAAGTTATCTACAGCCAGCCTGGACTCCCTGAAAGGGTTGCGTCATTCCTTGTCTTAGGTAATAACTATTAACCTAAAAGACTATGGGACAAGGATTAACGCAACTTCAGGGCAATTCAGGGGCTTTAAGCAACAATCAGGCGGTTTTGAGGCCAAAGATAAGCTACTGCCTCTATGCCCGTAAATCAACCGAAGCCGAGGAACGGCAAGCCCTTTCCATTGATTCGCAGATCAAAGAGATGCTTAAGATAGCGGAAAGGGATAATTTGGAGATAATTGATATCAGGCGTGAAAGCCATTCAGCCAAAGCTTCGGGTGAGAGACCTGTTTTCAAGAGCCTGCTTGAAGACATTAGACTGGGCAAGTTCAACGGCATCCTAACTTGGGCGCCTGACAGATTAAGCCGTAATGCAGGCGATCTGGGCGAATTGGTAGATTTAATGGATCATAAACAGTTAATTGAGATAAAAACATTTAGCCAAAAATTTACTGATTCACCCAATGAAAAATTCCTCTTAATGATTTTAGGAAGTCAGGCTAAGTTGGAAAATGATAATCGAGGCATGAATGTTAAAAGAGGATTAAGAACCAGAGTTGAAATGGGTTTATGGCCCCACACAGCACCTACTGGTTATTTAAATGAAAAAAGAACCGATCGCAAATGCCAAATACTAGTAGATCCTGAACGTGGTTCTATCATCAAAAAGGTATTTGAACTGGTGGGCAATGAAAAATGGAGCGGACGCAAAATTTATAAATGGCTTACCGAGATAAATTTTAAAACCATAAACAATAAGCCTTTAGCGCTTAGCAACGTTTACAGGATATTAGTAACGCCGTTTTATTATGGGGTCTTTGAATATCCGAGCAACAGCGGTAATTGGTACACTGGTAAACATTCTCCGCTTATTTCCAAAGAGTTATTTGATAAGGTTCAAGAACAATTAACAAGGGATAACATTGTTAAGCAATACGGCAAAGAGTTCTCCTTTACCAAGGTAATGCAATGCGGTTTATGTGGATCGGGTATCACTGCGCAAGAAAAATTCAAAAAGCAGAAAAACGGCAATGTGCATCATTATATTTATTACGGTTGTACTAGAAGCAAGGATAAGGGTTGCAAGTGCGGGTATATTAGAGAGGACGAGTTAGTAAGACAGCTAGCCAGGATAATGGATGATATAGATTTTGATAAAATAACCCTAAAGCATAAGTTTGAGCTGGAGATGGAAAGGTTTAGCAAATTCCAAAGGTCAATACTTGGGCTAAAAGAGGATAATAAAAAGACCAAGAAGCTTGATCTTAAAGATTATGCCAAGTACATACTTACTGACGGGACGAAGATTGAGCAAAGAGAATTACTTATGTGCCTAAGGAGTAAAATTACGTTAAAAAACAAGATAATCTCCCTAAACTCGGAGGCTTTAATTACCTTGTAAATTGTGATAAACTATGAGTGATATGAAAGCGAAAAAATTCATCAAAGATGCCTTAATTAGCCATGAGATCAATGACATTGAAAATGCATTGATATCTTTTTATGTCGATTCAAATGATATAAAAGTAAAAAATAACGAGTTTATAAGTGAGATAATAAAGAGCCAAAACAATCACTCTAATTTAATAAAGCAAGGGTTTGCTAAGATAAAAGAGAAAATAGATATATATGACCTAGTGAACTATTTTGAAATCCTAGTACCAAAAAGTGATAAAAAAATCAATGGGGCGTTTTTCACGCCAGAGTTGATTACCAATTTTATTATCAGAGAAGTTTTAAAGTATAAAAACAATATAGCTGATTTAAAAGTATGTGATCCGAGTTGCGGTTGTGGTGCGTTTTTAATTGAATATGCCAAAATTTTAAAAAAAAATTTCAACCAAAAAGTTATTAGTACTATTGAGAATAATTTATTTGGAGTTGATATTGCTGAATATAGCATACGGCGTACAAAGATATTATTAA
>DSBA01000066.1 GCA_011046145.1 Candidatus Uhrbacteria bacterium
AAAAATACAATTGAATGGTTAAATTTCTATAACTATGAAAGGATTCATTTATCCATTAATGGATTAACTCCACATGAAAAATTTATTAAAAGTGTTACCCTTGACTGTTAACTATACAGCTTTGGTTTTAATTTTTTATTAATAAAAAAACCGAGCTGTTTTGGCAACAAACTCGGTTGAAATATAGGAAAATGTTAAGGCGCTTTTGGGCCGGGAATGATTTGGCCAGAAGTTTTACCAGGCGCTTTTGGGCCGGGAATGATTTGACCAGAAGTTTTACCAGGCGCTTTTGGGCCAGAGATAAAATGCTCTCTTTCCGCTTTTGCGCTTTCAGACCTTGGTATAGTGGCTCTTGGTTTGGATGCGGGTCTATCAATAATGGGCGGATTTTTTTGTGCGGATGGGTAGTCTGATATTTTTGATTCAATGTTTTTTACTCTGTCTTCCAATTGGTCGAGTTTTATTAAAAGCTCAGAATCAGCGTTCTTTACTCTGTCTTCCAATTGGTCTAATTTTGTTAAAAACTCAGAATCAGCACAGAACTCGTTTTTTCCGGGGCAAGTCTCTTCCTTAGAGAGTGATAGAATCTTTTGTTCAAAGTTTTCCACCCTGGTTTCCAGACCAGCGATCCTTTTCTCCAATTTTTGAGATTCTTCTCCTTTACGGTTAATTTTAGAGTGTAAGGATTTTGAGATCTTTGGGATTATTTCGATATCACGAAAAGAGGATAGGCTGTTTTTATATGCCCAGCCAATAATTATTGCTATTGACAAGATAACGCCAATGGGAACGACTTTTTTTCTTTTTCTAAAATAATAGGTTATTACAGCAAGAAAAGCTAAAATAACAATACATAGCCAGTTTAAAAAAAGAAAATTTAAAGCGTTGTGCGCTTCATTAGACAAGAAAGATATTTTACCGCCAAGAAGACTGATTAAAAATCCAAATAGTATTAAAAGTGAAAGGGCGAAAAATAATTTAAATTTTGTCTCTCCCGCCTTAATCCAGTTTGAAAATTTTTTCCAAATAGTTTTTTGATCTGTTTGATTTGACATTTGCAGCCCCCCTTTTTCTTTTTCAAAGAACCGTTTTTGGGAAAAAACACTTTTATCTTTATATTAAGCTATCTTAGCATAATTTGTAAATTTGTCAATGGGTTGGTGATTGGTATATTGGTAATTAGGTTATTAGGGATTGGATTTTAAAATTTTTTATTTCTTAAGCAAAAAACAACCTGTTTTGTAAAATTTAAGGTTGTTTTTATGCTAGATTTTAGACTTTTATAACTACGGGCAGAATCATGGGTCGTCTTTTGGTCTGCTGGTACAAGAATTGACCGATTTGGTCGCGGATTTTGTTTTTTAGAAAATCATCAAAAGCCGGGCTTTTGGTATCAGTATCTTCGCAGATTTTTTTGATTTTCATGCGCGTGGCTTCAATCAGCTTTTTATTTTCTTTCATGTAAACAAAACCGCGGGAAATAATATCAGGATTGCCGACCAACTGGCCGGTTTTATTTTGAATAGTGGCAATAACAACCAGCATGCCGTCAGCTGACATGACCCGGCGGTCTCGTAAGACAATATTGGAAACATCACCCACGCCCAGCCCGTCAACCATAACATAATCAGAAGGCGCAAATTCTTTGGTCAGACGACCGCCCTTTTTGGTAAATTCTATAACTTGGCCGTTATCAGCGATAAAGATATTATTTTTAGGAATGCCAACACTTTCCGCAACTTCACCGTTGATTCTTAACATATAATGATTGGCTTCAATTGGAATATAATATTGTGGTTTAAGCAGCCGGATTAAAAGTTTTAAATCTTCTTTTTTGGCATGACCGCCGGCATGGACATCCATGAGGCGGTAATGAATGACTTTGCCGCCTTTGCGGTAAAGCGTGTCTTTTAGATTTTGGATGGTCCGTTCATTGCCGGGAATAACTGAAGAAGAAAAAATAATAGTATCGCCTTCCTTGACATGCAAAAATCTGTGTTCATCATTGGCAAACCTGACCAAAAAGGCATTTTGTTCTCCTTGGGCTCCGGAGCCGATGATAACGATTTTATTGTCCGGGTATTTTTTTTCATTATAATGTTCGGATTCAATCAAAGTGCCAGGCTTGATTTTTAAATAGCCTAGTTTATGGGCGATTTCCACATTGGTTTTCATGCTGCGGCCTTCAATCATGACGTGGCGGTTAAATTTTTCAGCTATGCTGATAACTTGCTGGACGCGGTTTAAAAGCGAGGCAAATGTGCCGATAATAAGCCGGCCCTGGGCTTTTTCAAATATTTTTTCCAATTCCTCGCTTACTTTAGTTTCAGAAATTTGATGCCCTTCTTCTTCAGCGTTTGTACTGTCAGCCATTAAAGCTAGAATTCCTTGAGCGCCGATTTTGGCGATTTTATTCAAATCAGCGGGTTTATCATTGATCGGGCTGTGGTCTATTTTAAAATCTCCGGTATGCACAATGGTGCCGACTGGCGTATGGACAACAACCCCGAAACTATCAGGTATATTGTGGTTAACGCGGAAAAATTCAACATTAAAAATTCCTAATTTTAATTTATTATTTTCGTCAATAATATAAAATTTAAGCTTGGGGGCATTCCTGTATTCTTCCTGTCTTTTTTGGATAATGCCGGCTGAAAGCTTGGCAGTATAAATAATAGGATTGCCGATCTTCGGCATGATATGGGGAATAGCGCCGATATGGTCATAATGACCATGGGTTATGATGACGCCGCGGATATTTTTTTCCTTGCCTTTTAAATAGGAAATGTTAGGAATAATATAATCAATGCCGGGCATGTCTTCTTCAGGGAACTGCAAACCCATGTCAATGATAATAATGTCGCGGCCGTATTCAATTAAAGTCATGTTGCGTCCGACCTCTTCAAGTCCGCCCATGACCATGATTCTTAATTTTTGTTCTTTAGCAAAACCGCCGCCTTTTTTAGGCGCGTAATTTTTTTTGTAAACCATAAATTTTTAAATTCAAATAGCCAAAATTCAAATCACAAAATAAAATAATGTTAAAATCTAAAATTAAAAATTCAAAATATTGTTATTTTGTTATTTGTTTTTTGTCTTTTATTTTTTAAAGAGTTCTTTATTTAATAAAGCGTTTTTTAGTTTTTATGTGCCAGTTTTCAATGCCGATAAAACGGTCAAAAGGCTTGGCTATTTTTTGGATTTCAATGCCTTTTATGATTTTATTGGCAGGATAAGTATAAGTAGGGTTAAAAAGAAAAATAGTTGGCAGATCTTCAATTAACAAATTTTGAAATTCGCGATATTTTTCGTCTCTTATATTAGGATCGTTTGTTAATCTGGCTTCTTCCAATAGTTGGTCTGCTCGGCGATTGATGTAGCCGGCCAGGTTGACGCCAGGATGGCTTGTTTGCGAAGAATGCCAAAATGGAAACAAGTCCGGGTCATAGCCTATGATTTGACCATAAAGCAAAACTTGATAATTTCGGGGGTTAATTATTTCTTTTTCTATTTCATTTCTCGAAATAATTTGCAATTCTGTATTCACGCCGATATTGTCCCAAAATTCTTTTATTAAATTTGCCACTTTTATATTTGTAGTCTGTTCAACAGTAGTCAGTATTATTTTCAGCTCTTCATCTTTTTTATAAAAAATCTCGTCACGCAATGTCCAGCCGTCATTAACTATTAGCTCTACAGCTTTTTGCGGATCGTATCCGTATTTTTTTATATCAGGATTATAGCCTAAAAATCCTTGAGGAATCGGTCCGTCAATACTTTGCCCCTGGTTTTTAAGTACATCTTCGATTATTTTGTTTTTGTCAATCGCATAGGTCAGAGCTTCTCTAATGTTTTTATTCTTTAAAATCTCATTATTTTTTTGGTTGAAAAAAATCGCTGTGTATTGGGAAATTATAAGATTATATAGGTTTAATTCTCTTTTGTTGGCGAATTTATCAAGATATTCTTTTGGCAAAAAATTTAAATTCTGAACTTCTTTGTTAATAAAGGCATTAATCGCTGTTTCATAATCAGGATAAAATTTAAAAATTATTTTATTGATATAAGGTTCCTGACCATAATAATTTTTATTTTTTTCCAAAGTATAAGCTTTTATATTTCCTTGCTTGTCTTTTATCAAAGACCTGGATTTATAAGGACCGCTGCCAATGGGTTTTTGGTTATAAATAGCTAGTTTGGCGCTTGAAGGCGGAATGTCATACCAAAGGTGCTGGGGAATAATGCCAAAAGTCATGATATTTAAAAAAGCGGCATAAGGCTCCAATAAAGTAAATTTAACCGTATAATCGTCAATTTTTTCTATGTTAACGCCTTCAAAACTTCTGGATAAAGGGCTTTTGAAATCTGGATCTTTAATGCTTAAAACAGTAAAAACAATATCGCTGGCCGTCAATTTTTCACCGTCGTGCCATTTAGCTCCTTGTTTTAGATGAAAAGTGTATGTTTTTTGGTCCTCGGAAATTTCGTATTTTTCCGCCAAATCAGGCACCAGCTCTAAATCCCGATTGTATTTTAAAAGCCCAGAAAAAATCAAAGCGGAAATATCTTGATCAGCGTCTGTGTGGGCTAGAATGGGATTGATATATAAGGGTGAGCCAATTAAAACTTCAGAAAATTCCCCGCCATTTTTTGGCAGAGTGGTTAATTTCTGAAAATAATTAGCATAAAGCAAAAAAATAAAAACGGCGATAATCAAGCCGAAAAGGATTTTTATCAATAAGGTTTCTTTTGGCGTTAAAACTTTAGAGAGCTGTTTGAATTGCTGCCAATTGGGCAATTTTTTTTTATTTAATAAACCAACTATTTTTTTATCTAATTTTTTCTGCTTTGCTATTTTCAGGCTTTTTTTAATTTTGGCAAATTGGAAAACAACAAAATTTTTAAAATTTTGCCATAAATCCGAAAAAAATTTAATTTTAGAAGCCACGATTTAAAAAATTAACAAAATTATCTGAGTAAATTAAGTTTTGTGCTTAATAAAGGACGTTTAAGAGGGCTATAGATAAAAAACCGATTGCCAGGACAATGGTTGCGATATGCAATGTTTTTTCCAGGCCTCTTTTTGTCCTATAGATATTGCCTTCGCCGCCAAAAACAGCGCCTAAGCCGCTGCCTTTATGCTGGATTAAAATCACTGCAATTAATATGATAGCGATAATGATTTGGATAATGTTTAGTGTCATAACCTGTAGATTTAAACTCTAGTTATTTATCCAGGTTAACAAATGCAGCCAAAATTGTCAACCCGATGGCTTTTTATATGTATTTATATTAAAAAGTGTTGAGGGATGTGCTATAATAGAATTATAAACTTTAATTTTAAAAAAGACAATGCCAAGCCGGGAAAATCAGCAGAATTTAAAAGCAAAATGGCACCAGCGCTGGTGGGGTATAATTTTTTTAATTCTCGTGGCGATTTTATTGATTTATCTTGCAGTATTTATTTATCAAGTGGTTTTTTTAATTGAGTTGCAAAGCCAATCCCGCCTGCAAAGCCAAAATTTTAATTTTACTCAAACTTTAAATCCGCAGGTTAATATTCGGGACGTAGTTGAAACCAAAGACGATCCAGCTTGGGGCATTGATGAGGCTGAATTAGTAATCGTTCAATTTTCAGATTTCCAATGCCCTTATTCATACCAGGCTTATTCGGTTGTAAAATTTCTTAAACAGGAATACGAAGATCAAATCAATTTTATTTATCGTGATTTTCCTAATTTGGCAAGTCATCCTGATTCACTGAAAGCTGCTTTGGCAGCAAATTGCGCTTTTGAACAAGGCCAGTTTTGGTCCTACCATGACAGGCTTTTTGAAAATCAAAATGATTTGTCTTTGGCAAATCTTAAGTTTATAGCTTCCCAACTGGGTTTAGATCTGGAGCAGTTTAACAACTGTTTGGACAACGAAAAATATCGGACAGAAATTTATAATGATATGCAGGATGGAGCCAGGCTGGGAGTAACCGGAACCCCTACTTTTTTTATCAATGGCAATAAAGTCCCGGGAGTAATACCGTATGAAATTTTTAAAACAATTATAGAAAGGATGAAATAAGAAAGATAGAATTAATCAAATAAAAATTAGTTTAAAATGGAAAAAATCCGCATTCATGGCCGAGGCGGCCAGGGCAATGTAACATTGGCTGAACTGATTGCCATGGCAGCTTTTTATGATGGAAAACAAACACAGGCTTTTCCTTTTTTTGGCGTGGAGAGGAAAGGAGCACCGGTTGTTGCTTTTGTAAAAATTGATAAGGATTTTATACGTTCAAGAGAACAAATTTATGAGCCTGATTACATAATAATTCAGGATCCGAGTTTGGTTAAAGTTGCTAATGTTTTAGACGGAGCAAAGAAAAACGCAGCGGTTATTATTAATTCTAATAAATTGCCGACGGAAGTCTGCCCAGGCTATAGTGGCAAAGTTTATTGCGTTCCAGTTTTGGAAATAGCTTTGAAAATAATTGGCAAACCGATTATTAATACTGCCATGTTGGGTTCTTTTGTAAAAATTTCCCGCCTGATTAAGTTGGATTCGGCTAAAAAGGCAATCAGGGAAAATTTAGGAGAGAAATACGACAAGGAAATTATTGATAAAAATATTAAGGCATTGGAAGCGGCTTATAACGCTGTAAAGTTTTAGTATGAAAAAATTTAAAAATACAATAACCGCAACGCCTGGAACAACGACTGAAAATAAAACCGGTGGCTGGCGTACCTATAAACCCGTAGTTGATCACGAAGTTTGTATTGGCTGCGACATGTGCAATAAGGTTTGTCCCGAAGGGGTTTGCTTTGCCACAGGCCAGAAAAATTCCAAAGGCCGGATTTTTTATGATCGCGATCTGGATTATTGCAAAGGCTGCGGTTTGTGCGCCAAAGAGTGTCCGGTGAATGCCATTAAGATGGTGAGTGATTATAAATAAGGTTATGTGAAGTTGTATTAAGTTTTATGAGGTTGTATAAGGTTGCTGTTGCAGGGCGAAAACGCCCGTCTTGATTTTTTTATTTACCGCCTCCTTTAGGAGGCGATCGACGGCTAAAGCCGTCGGTAAGTCCGGATATAAAGGGCGTTTTCGCCCGAGAATCACGATCCTATTAATTTTTAAATAAAAAAGTCCGACTATTCATGATTTCGCCGGACTAATAGGAATTGTATCAGAAAATGATTTCCTGACCCTTGTCGTCCCAGAGAAAGAAAACCGATTCTTGATCCTTTGCTCGCAGCCATTCTGCGATGAGGAGGGCGCAATCGTAATGATAGATGTCCGCCACGATGTGGAGTTCTCCATCATTCATGTCTTCCCTGGTAATGCGATATTTGTCTTTGGGCGCCTTAAAATCTGCTGGTGTAATCTGACCATGTTCATTGGGCATGTCTTCGCTCCTTTCGTTAAAAAATTTTAAATTCTCGAATATATAAATTTATCATAATTTTTATAAAATGTCAAGACTGCAACAAAATAAAAAACAAATTTTAGAAGGCTCGCATGCTGTCGCGGAAATTGTAAAAAATTTAAAGCCGGCTGTTGTGGCTGCTTATCCGATTACACCGCAGACGCATATTGTTGAAGACTTGTCTAAAATGAAAAGCGATGGCTTGGCTGATTTTGAATTTATTAATGCGGAATCAGAATTTGCGGCAGCATCTATTGTTTTGGGCGCCAGCTCTACTGGAGTTAGAACTTATACTGCTACTAATGCCCAAGGTTTATTATTAATGATAGAAGTTTTATTTAATATTGCCGGTATGCGTTTGCCGGTAGTGATTACCTGCACTAATCGCGCAGTTTCTGCTCCGATAAATATTTGGAATGATCAGCAAGATTCATTAACCATCCGCGACGCAGGCTGGCTCCAGCTTTATGCGGAAACAAATCAGGAAACAGTTGATTTGCATATCTTAGCTTATAAACTGGCTGAAAGTTTAATGTTGCCGGTGATGGTTAATATGGGCGGCTTTGTTTTGACCCATACTTTTGAAGCCGTGGAAATTCCGGAAACAAGTTTGATTAAAAAATTTTTGCCTGATTATGTCCCGCCCAAAGATTCTATTTTGGATACAAAAAATCCCCGTTCCCTAGGAACTTTTGCAGCGCCTGATAGGTATATGGAAATCCGGCAGGAACTTTTTAATGATGTTGCCGCGGCTAGTAAAGAGATTGTTAAGCAAAATTTAGAATTTAAAAAAGTTTTCGGCCGAGGCAGGGGCAATGGTTTGATTGAAGAATATAAAACAAAGGACGCGGAAATAATTTTAGTAGCCATGGGCTCTGTTTGCGGTACAATTAAAGAAACGATCGATGAATTGCGCGCTAAAGGTAAAAAAATTGGATTGCTTAAAATAATTTCCTTCCGGCCTTTTCCTGATAATGGGATTGCTAGAATTTTGAGTAAGGCAAAGTGTGTTGGCGTGATTGATAAGTCAATTTCTATTGGAAGCGAAGGCGTTTTAGCGTCAGATATTAAACGCGCTTGTTTCGGCAAAATTAAAGCGCCGATAAAAAGTTTTATTGTTGGTTTGGGAGGACGCGATGTGACTAGGGCTATGATTGGGAAAATAGTTAATGAGGTAAAAGATAGATCTATCGAAGTAAAATTTATTGGAAAATAATTTGTAATACGGTTGTAATAAGATTGTAAAACAATTGTATTACCAAGTTTTACCAATGTATTACTATTTATTAAAAAATAAAATATGCCAAAATATTCTAATCCATTTGAACACTTGCTAAATCCTGGTCATACGGCTTGTCCGGGTTGTGGCCAATTGATTGCGGCGCGGCATGTGGTTAATGCTTGCGGTAAAAACACGATTATTACTAATGCGACAGGCTGTTTGGAGGTGACAACTTCAAAGCATCCGACATCAAGCTGGAAAGTGCCTTGGATCCATTCTTTGTTTGAAAATCCTTCGGCTGTCGCCTCGGGCATTTTGGCGGCTTTAAAACAAAAAGGCTTGGATAAAAAAGTTAAAGTTCTAGCCCAAGGCGGTGACGGATCTACTTTTGATATTGGTTTTGGCTTAATTTCCGGCATGTGGGAGCGGGGCGATAACATATTATATGTATGTTATGATACGGAAGTTTATTCTAATACCGGCTATCAGGCTTCTGGCGCAACTCCCCATAATTCCTTTACCCGCACTTCCTGGCCAGGCAAAAAGTCATTGGGCAATAATTTGTTTAAAAAAAATATGCTGGAGATTGCCTTGGCTCATGGTTTGCCTTATGTAGCGACTTCAACTTCAGGTTATATAGAAGACATAAAAAGAAAGGTTAAAAAAGCCTGGGAGATCCCGGGTTCAAAATTTATTCATATTTTAACGCCTTGTGTTCCAGGCTGGGGAATTAATGATGATCAGGCTATTGAAGTCGGCAAACTGGCTCAAAAGACCGGATTTTTTCCAGTGGTGGAATTTATAAATGGGGAAATGGGCAGTTCCATGAAAGTGCCGCAGCAAACGCCAAAAGTTGATGAATATTTAAAGTATCATGTTCGCTTTAAGCATTTATTTAAAGACCCGCGCGGCGCAGAGCAGATTGGAATTTTACAAAAAATTTGCGATGATAATATTAAAAAATATAATTTAAGATAATTAGCTACTATTTATATTAAACGCTTTGTGAAAACAAGGCGTTTTTAAATTGATTTGCCCTCAACCTCTGTATAGTTAATAGTCAAGGGTAACACTTTTAATAAATTTTTCATGTGGAGTTAATCCATTAATGGATAAATGAATCCTTTCATAGTTATAG